>CBDUTM010000218.1:0-4034 GCA_965369985.1 uncultured bacterium
ATTAAAGTAAATAGCCGAACAAAATCCGGATTTTTGGAATATAATATCTAACTAAAGCTCAACTCGTGTAATTGTTCCGTTCGTTACAGCTAAAATCGACTCTCTCTGGCATGTGTTTTGCCCTTAGTGATAATGATTGATTGTATGAAGAAATAAAATCAACTAAACAAAAAAGGGGAAAATCATGGTATTAAAAAAAATATCGATGATAGGCATCATAGGAATATCTCTATGTCTATTTTACAGCTGCGAAGGTCCGGAGGGTCCGGCTGGTGTTGCTGGCTTAGATGGTACAGACGGCGTTACCGGGGCTGATGGAGTAAATCTGACCACTCTTTCGCCTGAAGGAACCTATTTCAGCATCGCTGTAAACAACAACGCGGGAGATATGCAATTCGGCTCATTTGTGAATTACCTTTCTTTCGATACAACGAATACAGGCATATTTTCAACAATTCCGCAAATCGTTTCCGTAAGTACCGAAACTCCGCCGGAAATTGACGGATCTGCGGTATCAGGAGAATGGTCGGGAAGTGGAACTACAATCACACTTGATAGAATTGAGGATTTTGTGAAGTATGATGGAATCAGTCCTGCCGGCGTTACGTCTGTGAATGTGAGTTCAATGTATGACGATACATATCTCTACTTTAAACTTACGTGGTCTGATGCCGACGAAAGTTACGAAAAAGACAAAATGGCTTATGAAACCTCGAGCGACACATGGAGTAAATCGGGAAATGAGGACAGAGCTTATTTTATGTTCCCAATATCGGGATACGCGGATACAGATTTTGCGGATGGAAACGGGTGCGAAGCATTTTGTCATTACGATGAAAGTGCGGAAAATGGTAAAGGTTATATGTTCACTGAAGCAGCCGGACAATTAGTCGATACGTGGCAATGGAAGGCATCACGGGCAAATCCCATTGGATACATCCACGATAAGCATTTGATATATCAGGACGTGGTAGCATTTGATGCCAGTGTGGATAAACCCAAATCATTCAGCGGCAGAAAAGGAGATCAGGGTTTAGATACCTATGTGGAGAACAAAATAGGGTCGAACGGCTTACCTCTTTACATGACCGCGTCTGACCCCGATGCGAATGCTGGATATCCGACGTTCGTTTGGGATATGGTACCATTTGATGCCACGGCTACGTTTTCTGATGCATCAACAATACCTGGTGTTTTTCTGAGATATCCTGCCGGAAGTGGAAGTGATGTCGTTGCTTACGGGAAGTACAACGGTTCCGGTTGGCTTGTAGAAGTCAGGCGGGCGAGAAATACCGGTAATGGAGACGATCACCAATTCGTATCTAATTAATCTTCTTACAGCTCGATAAGAGACTGAGGTCGAAAAGTTTAAGATGATTAATCCAGTGAGACTATCTTTCACAAATGCCGGCTGGCTGATTATTACCATTCTATACGTGTTATGTAGCCAGTCGGCTTTCGCTAAGCAACTGCCGGGTGATTATGGGGGAAAGGGTGCTGCGATCTATCGGGATCATTGTTCATACTGCCACGGATATACAGGAAATGGCGATGGTCCTGCAGCAGCGGCTCTTTATCCTAAGCCGAGAGACTTTACTACCGGAATATATAAATATAGATCTACTCCTTCGGGATCAATGCCGACGAATGAAGATCTTATTAAGATTATAAAGCTGGGATTGCCGGGCACATGGATGCCCGGATGGGAGCGACTATTGTCTGATGATCAAATTCTTTATATCGTCTCTTATATAAAATCATTAATTGATGAGGAAATAGAATGGCAAACAGGTGTGCCCATGTCTCCGGGAACACTTCCCGATTTATCTAAAAGCGATAAAGCGGATGGTGAGGCCCTCTACTTGATATTGGAGTGTTGGAAATGCCATGGACTAAACGGGGGTGGCAAGGGTCCATCATCAAATACACTAAAAGATAACAAAGAACGCAAAATTACACCAACGGTTCTTACAGATAAACACAAGTACAGGGCGGGTTTTAGATCCGTTGATATCCTAAATTCGCTCCTCACAGGCATTTCAGGCACACCTATGCCATCGTATGAAGGGCTCTTTCTTTTATCGAAAGACGATTTTATGGAAATCGAATTGAGCGATACTGAATATCTATCTCAGTATGAAATTGAGCTGATGGACACGTTCATTAGAAAACTTCCATCGAATGACGAAATAGAAGTTCTTTCTGAAGAGGAACTCCATAACATCTCCTTGAGGAATGAATGGGCGCTGTCACAATATGTCGAATCGTTCCAAAAGAAAAATGGATTATTTCGATGGCTATTTTATTCTAATCCAGAGGATCAGAAACTCAGGATTCAAAATGAATAGGATTAAAAATTCAGTCCAAATACTGGTAGTTATCGGCTTCTTTGTACTAATAATTCGCTGTTCGGGAGACGGTATTGGACTAAATGAGTACGGAGAACCTGTTGATTCGCTTTCACTCAATATTGTTCCGGTTTCGCTTGATTCTTCCTTCGAGAGCATTCAGGAGAATATTTTTAATGCCATATGCGCTGTGAAATGCCATAAGGAACCGAGACCCAAAAAGGATCTGAATTTAGCAGATGGGCACGCTTACGACTACTTGGTAAGTGTTCCTAGTAAAGAATTACCCAAAATGATGCGTGTATTGCCCGGAGATGCAGAAATGAGCTATATCATTTGGAAACTCGAAGGAAGAAAGGGTATTAGATATAAACAAATGCCGTTAAATTTACCCCAAATTCCTGAAGTTCAGATTGCAGCAATTAAAGCATGGATAAATAACGGAGCTGAGGAATGAGGTACTCCATCAGATCAATAAATCGATTATGCACACTAACTTTCCTAATATTAGCGGGGTCATTGATATTTATTAATAATCAACTGCATGCTGAACCTTATCTTGCATTACGAACAGGGTTCAAATGCTCACAATGCCATGTTAATATTTCCGGTGGAGGCAAAAGAACTGATTTCGGAAATACATATGCTCAGCAATACCTGTCAGCAAAATTTGTCAAGAGCCCCAATACAGGTTTATTTTCTCCAAGAGTTTCTGAAAATATCTCATTTGGTGCCAATTTACGCTTTAGTAATACATTGCTTTTTGGTTATGCCGATACAACAGCGGGTGACGTTCCCGATGAAATTTTCATGGATATAACCGAAGGCAATCTATACTTAGAATTCAAAATAATACCAGAAGTGTTGACATTATATGTAGATCAACTTGTAAGTCCGGAACCGGGAAACAGAGAATCATTCGGATTAATCCGGGGACTACCCTTTAAGTCATATGTTAAATTCGGTAAAATGCTATTGCCATATGGCTTGCGTCTATGGGACGATGCTGCATTTATCAGGGAGGAAACAGGATTCACGTATTCTGATCCTGATTTAGCAATGGAAATTGGATTTGAGCCCGGAGAATTTTCCGTAATGTCAGCGGTAACAATAGATCAAATCTCCGGAGTAGCATCGTTTGTAAAAAAGCATGGGCGAATTGGAATTTCATGGCAAAAATATACAGAGACGTCTAATAGCAACATATTTGGATCTTTTATTGGTTTTCATACAGGAAGATTCACTCTACTTGCGGAAGTTGACCGGTTACGTACATTTTCAAAAAAGCAATACGCTTATCTTGCTGAGCTGAATTTCCTTTTAACGAGGGGTCACAATTTTAAGATATCCTATAACCTTTTCGATAGGAACTCTGATATTGAGTTAAGTAGAGATGGTCAGGAGCGAATAAGATTTGGTCTGGAAATTTTTCCTGTTCAATACATGCAATTTTCGATTTTCTACAATGTCAATCGGTTCATTCCTCAGAATCTGCTATTGAACAGAGATACAGTTGAGTTTGAAATACATACATTCTTCTGAAAATATTAGTTCAGCATTTAAATCTAATCTATTCGAACACTAATCTTGAGTTTTTGACCTTGCCCGTAATTTCATTCAGCCGATAGCAAGGCTTTTGAGTAGTGCGCCCGGATGGACTCGAACCATCGGCCAATGGCTTAAAAG
>CBDUTM010000219.1:0-4011 GCA_965369985.1 uncultured bacterium
AGGGCTTTCAGTCAAGTTAAAATAATCGAGAATTGATAATAAAATATGGGTTTTATATCATATTAGAGCATTGACAGCATTTTATAAATTACTATATACTCTCTTTTAAAAATCGGCTGACGGACAATCTGCTGCTAAACCAACCAAGAATCATTCCGAAAAGCAGCATTCCGATGTAAATTTCGCTACTCACTTCTACCCGATCTATCGGGATATAGTCCCTCAAGAGTCTTGAGGCTACCCTGTACCCGATTTCCACGAATCCCACAGCGATCACACCCGCCATTAATCCCTCAACAATTCCTTCTACTAAGAAAGGTCTCCTTACAAAGCTATCGGTGGCGCCTACAAGCCTCATCGTCCAGATAAGATCACGTTTGGCGAATATTGTGAGTTTTATCGTGTAAGAAGAAATTAATATTGCTGATATAAGAACGATTCCGCCGATAACCGAGGCTAATCCCATAAGTATATTAATATACCTGTCAACAGAAACTAGCAGACTTTTCCTGTAATGAACTTCCTCAATATTTTTTAAGCCCGCAATTCTTGTAGCTATATATGAGGCGTCAATTGCAGTACCAAATTCAGGCGAAAGTCGAACTATATATGATGATGGAAACGGATTTGCCCCTAAGATATCCAATACGGATTCACCGAATTCCTTCTCAAATTTTCGTGCCGCCTGCGAGGGAGAAACGTATATGACATCCCGTACTCCTTCTATTTTTCTCACATCCTTTGCTATTTGTATTATCGCCTCGTCAGGCGTTTCCATCTTGATGAATATGGTCAAATCAAATTGTGAACGGAGGAATTTAACAAATTTTTTTCCATTCCAGCCAACAACAGCAGATGTTCCGACCATCGCTATCGCAAATGAGAGAATTAATACAGCAAGAACAGCAGCGCCTCTGATGCGGAGTAAACCCCTGAATCCCTCACTAATTGAAAAAAAGAAACTCATCTCTTACTCATCCTTCATCTTTCCGTCTTCAATATTTATGATCCGGATATCTTCTCCTTCAATAAGAGAATAATCATGAGTCGCCATCACAACCGCCGTTCCCTGCCGCTGAAGCTTCAGTAGAAGTTCGAGGATGCCGACTGATGTTTCCGGATCGAGATTTCCTGTAGGCTCATCGGCAAGTATTGCATAAGGATCCACAACAAGAGCGCGAGCGATCGCGACCCGCTGTTGTTCACCGCCTGAAAGGAATTTCGGAAGATAATTTCGTCTGTGAGTCAGCTGCACCTCTGCGATAACTCTTGAAGTTCGTTTCTTCACTTCAGTTCTTTTGTGGCCTGTAGCTCTAAGAGCAAACGCAATATTGTCGTAAACACTCCGGTCTTCAAGAAGCCGGAAATCCTGAAATATCATTCCGACTTTTCTGCGGAGATACGGGATTTGGCGGCGCGTGATCGTGCTTGATTCAAATTCTCCAACAGTCACTCTTCCTGATGTGGGAGCAATAGACATATAAATCAATTTGAGGATAGTTGATTTTCCCGCGCCGGTAGGACCCGTGACGCAGACGAAATCACCTTTCGCGACGTCAAAAGTTATCCCCTCTATACCGACATCCTCCGAGAACGCAACAGAAACATTTGCCAAACTGATCATAAATTGTTTTTCAGGCCTTGTATACTCCCCATGCAAGAGATAACCAACCGAGCAGCCACGCAAGTCCACCAAGCGGAGTTACCGCGCCCCAGCCTCGCTGACCCGTGATAGCCAATATGTACAGGCTACCGGAAAACAGCAGTATTCCCGCGATAAAGAGCCATCCGCTGTACGTGATATAGCTGGATTTCCATTGTGTAAGAGCCCAAGCCACTATAAACAGAGCAAAAGCATGATACATTTGATACCTAACTCCTGTTTCAAACGTTTGGAGCATTTGCTCGCTTAGTCTCTCTTTCAGCGCATGCGCGCCGAACGCTCCCAGGGCTACGCCTAAAAATCCGGTTATCGATGCGATTATAAAAAATGGTTTGATCATTTTATAAAAATTATCCTATCCCCTATATGCGAATCAATATTTTCAATTAGTGAATTAAAATCTTGAGATAATATATGAAATGGAGAACTTAATTGCTTAGAAGTATTATCACCTGTTTACGATAGAACAGTTGCTTATCAATAATTTTACAGCAACTTGTGTGCCGTATTTGTGCCAAAATCCCGTCAGAAAAGGTGTTTCTGGGGCACCCACCTGTTGATTAGGGGTTGCGGTCATATCGGGCTATAAAGATTAATTATGGCAGAAAAAATTTCAGTATATGAGAAAAATTTATACTTTTACTACTTCAACAACACCATCTTCCACGTAAGGACGAAATCGCCTGCTTGGAGTCTTTCAGATTTAACTTTCCTGCTTGAGAGCAGCTAACCGCTTAATAGTATCTTTTCTTTCAGGAATCTCTTCGTCGGCATATTTCCATAGGTCAAGGAGCGCTTCATAGTTTTCAATAGCAAGCCCCGGCTTACCCATCTCTTCATACGCTTTCCCTCTGATATAGAAAGCGCGAGGGTAGTTATAGCGACGGAAATCGTTTAAAACATTTCTTGATAAGAAAGAAGCTTCCATATTATCGGTTGTCAAAACGACGTTTTCCCAATCGTTAGCATCACCATAAAGAATGGCCTTAAATTCGAGATTGAATAAGCGTCCAACTTGCCCTAATTTATTATATTCCACCATCGCCTTATCATTATTTCCCTGAAGACGAAAAAGTTTCATCTTAAGAATTTTCGGCGCTTCCCAGGACCTGAAAACACGTATCTGTTTTGCGGACATATTAAGAGTATCAATAAGCTTCTTGACTTCTTCCTGATTTCTGCTTCCGGCATAAATTGAGCCTTTTGCACTGTAAATAAACCTTTCCAAGTCCATACCTGGATTCATGGCTAACGCACTATCTAAAAGCGAAAAAGCCTTAATCGTATCGCCACTGCTTAAATAGAAGCCTGCAAGACTCGTCATTCCTCTGATGTCATTTTGTTCATCGATTGGACGACCTATTCTAACAGCTTCACGCATTAATTGAATCGCCTTTTTATATTGACCCTGTTCAGCATACACATAGCTGGAAATTCGTTTACCTCGATATTGCCAGATTGCAGGAACACCAGGCTTGAAAAGCTCGCTGTATTTGTTTAACGCTTCTTTGTAATCGCCACCTATACGGTAAGCCCAGCCCTGTAATACTACTGAATCAAAATTTCCCTTGTTTAGTTCAGCAGCTTTCTCATAATTCTTTATAGATTTATATAAATCCCCCTTCCATCCATATACATCTGCGAGACGACGATAGCCGCTGGCTTTATCAGGATTCGAATTAATCAGACGATTGGCTACTCGTATTGCCCTGTCATCCATCCTTTCCCTTTGATAAATATTAAATATATGACCATAAGCAAGTCTGAATTCAGGGTCGAGGTTTAGAGCTTCTTCAAACGCATCAAGCGCTTTTAAATACTCTCGAGTGCCGGAGTGCCAATAAGCCTCTCCCAATCCGTAATGAATCTCTTTGTCATCAGGATACATCAACAATAAGCGTTGATATATATCCTTGGCTCTGGAATAATCACCATACATTTGAGCTTCCAATCCTTCAACCAATAACAATTCCCCCTCTGCGAGGCTCTTCTTTTTAAGCAGAATCTTTTTAACAGTCTCTTTGGCGGACAAATATGGTTCGTCCTCAAACCACCATTGAGCCACAGCAAGATTGTAAAGAGCCTTGGTAAAGGTTGAATCTATTTTTACTGCACGATTGAACTTTCCTATCGCTTTGCTAAAGCTTGATTCATTAAGAAAATCGAGCCCTTCAAGATACTGTTGATAAGCTTCTGATGAATTTGTAGTAATTTCTTTTATGGGAGCGTCAATCTCTCCGGCAGATACTATAATACCCATATCACTGCGAATCTCAATTGAAAGCGCATCCACCAACGAAAAGATGTCGCCTCCATCAGCACGCTGCGCATCTAAGACTTTACCGTTT
>CBDUTM010000220.1:0-4009 GCA_965369985.1 uncultured bacterium
AAGAGAGTTGACTCATGATGGCGCGCACTTCACCGGATTATCATTCGATAACTTAACACTGCCGGTGGCGATCGACATTGATGAGAGGAACGGATATATATACTTCATTGACGGGCTGAATAAGACTCTTAATTTAATTTTTGAAGGTGCAACCACTGTTGCTGTTTTGACCGATACCTCTGATGAGAGAATGGTTCGGACGTTTGATGATCCAACTGACATTAATTTTGATATGCTAAGAGATGAATTATGGGTCGCAGACGGCAACACGGGAAATTTGTATCATTTTACAATGAAAAACGAAAGTATATGGGATCTTACAGAGATATTAAATACCGGCGGGAATGCTTTGGCTGGTCAGCTGGATTTGACAAGAGGGGACTATTGGGTGATAAACAGTGCGGGGAAATCAATTGAGATATTTCAGAGAAGGGTTGGTGAAATATTTCAGGTGTCTTCCACCGGTTATGCAAGCGGAAGCCTTACCCTTGCGTTAGACGCAGACAGAGCAACTGCGTATGTTATAGACAGATCAAACGGTGATATATTTTGGGTGAAAGCTTCCGGGCAGTCAACTTTAATAGCAAATATTAAAAACGCGATCTTAGGCGCAGTGGTGCCGTCTACCGGTGATTTTTGGTTGATCGCGGATGATGATGAAAATGGTATCGGAGACTTGATAAAACTGTCTATCACAGGGAATCAAATTGTGAGAATAATGAATATATATTCTGAGCCTACGTGGATAGGAATAAATCCCGTAAATATGAATGTCACAGTGTTAAACACAGCATCAGGTGAAGCCAATATTGAAATATTATCTAATAACACAGGCGAAAGAATAAGCTCATTTAATTCTATAAATTTTCCCGGATTTGCCCTTATTGTAGATAAAAGAAACAGTAATTAAATTTTACAGAGGAAATTGAAAGCATTTTCTAAAAATTTTGTTCTTTTGCTTATGCCCTTGCTGGTATTTTTCGTCGTATACATCGGAGATACGGTATTTAAAATTAATACCGGTGTAGTAGAAGTTTTGGCGTGGCTAAGAGAATTATTACTTATTGGAGCTATCGCCGGACTCGTACCACTTCTTTCTTCAATAAAAAGCCTGAATCCCGGCAGGACAACTAAAAAGTTCAGAGTATTACTGTTCACTGTTATATCATTTTTTGTAGTTTTTATCGTTCACAAATATATTTTAGTCCCAATATTCGGTACTCTCACGGGATATGCATTGATATCGATAATGTACTCCTTTTTAAGTATCATCGGGTTGATCCAAATTCGAGATCTTATCTACTTTAAAAGAAGAAAAAATACCGGCAAAGTATTTGCCATGCTTATAATCTCAATTGCTCTTGTCTCTATATATGGCGGATTAAGCTCAAAAGATTTTCAGCAGATACTGAACATCGTGATGATCCCGATAGGATTTGCGATATTCAATTCGTTCAGGGTTTCATGGATCGCTTACTTGTCTAAAGGTCAAAAATATATTGTTTTGCTCGTCTGTATTATACTCGTTGCCAGCTCATATTTTTTAAGAGAATTGATTAACGATTCATCATTATACGAATATAGTTACAGCATAGAAATTTTTGTACATCTTGCTACTTCTTCATTCTCCATCTATACGTTTTTTGCAATGGTAGGCTTATTGCTCCACCTTCCGACAGCAACGTTATTTGATCGAAAAATAAGAGATATTGAGTCTCTTCAGAGTCTAAGCAGGGCGGTTAGCTCGGTATTAGATGTTGATAAACTGACGGAGATGATTTCAGAATTTACCGCTCAATACTCCAACTCCCAGTACTCGTGGCTGGTATTAAGAGAACCCGAAGATGACGTTTTTTATCTTATGTCGAGCCATGGTCTCACAGAAGAGCAACAAAAAAATATGAATTTTAGAATAGATGAGGGAACAAGCGGTCTGATTTATAAAAGTGGTGAACCGCTGATTTCTCAGGATGTAGCGAGAGAAGAAAGCACTAAACACTTAAAAGTCTGGAATGCAGGAATAAAATCTCTCATAGGATATCCCCTTATATCCGAAGCAGGAGTTATGGGTATACTCTATGCCGGAATGAATGAAGAATATGGATATGATAATGACGATATAGATCTAATCGGAGCATTCTCAAACCATATTGTTATCGCTTTGGAAAATGCGAAGTTAGTTGAAGGATCCATCGAGAAAGAACGACTCGAACATGAACTTCGACTTGCCCACGAAGTGCAGCTGAATCTCCTCCCAAAAGGTGTTCCGGAAATGCCTGATGATTTTGATATTGCAGCAGCAAGTATGCCGGCGAATGAAGTTGGGGGTGATTATTTCGATTTCATTGAGATAGATAAAAATCGTATCGGGCTTGTTATCGGAGATGTTTCCGGTAAAGGAACTTCAGCCGCATTCTATATGGCTGAAATTAAAGGGATGATTCAGGCGTTCAGCAGAATTTATGATTCTCCACGGAAAATATTATGTGATGTAAATCGCGCGCTATACGGAAATATGGACAGCCGTTCCTTTATATCACTCACTTACGCCATTGTAGATACTAAAAAGCATAAAATGAAATACGCTAGGGCCGGACATATGCCGATACTGCGCTACATGGAAAAAGAGAATGAATGGTCCGAATTGGAGCCAAAAGGGATAGGGTTAGGCATGGATAAAGGTGATATCTTCGACAAAGTTATCGAAGAAGTGGAGATGAAACTCAAAAGTGACGATCTATATTTCTTTTACACTGACGGCGCTTCTGATGCGATGAATAGTGATCAAGAAGAATTCGGAGAAGATAATTTGAGAAAATCGTTAACAAAACATTACCACTTGAACTGCGAAGAGATCAAGGCAAACCTGATAAATGATGTATGGAATCATATCGGTAAACAAGATGTTCACGACGATATAACGATGATAATAATGAAAATTAAGTAACAATAAGGGTTTCAGAACGTAAATAGCTATGGAGAGATAAATGCAAGCAGACATAATATTAAAGAGAGAAGACATTAACGGAGTCTCGGTAATTCACGTCGGCGGATACCTTGATGCCCATACGGCATCAAAATTCGAGACGTTAATACTTGAGTTGACCAACGCGGATAGATATAAACTCATCCTGAACTTCAAGGAACTTGATTACATTTCAAGCGCCGGTTTAGGTGTTATAATGGGAAATATCGAAGAAATCCGAAATCATGACGGAGATATCAAGCTGTCTGATATGGGTGAGAAAATATTCAGAGTGTTTGATTTAGTGGGATTCCCGAGTTTATATGACATATTCGATACTCAGAAAGAAGCTGAAACTGCTTTCGAAAGCAAAAGCTGAGTGGGGAGAGAATAGTGTCTAACAAAGATTTTATATTAAAGATCCCCACCCGGAGCACAAACCTGAAAATTATTCGTGATTTCATAATGGATGTTTCCGATAAAGCAGGTTTTGAAAACGAGGCATGTTGTGATATTGCCCTCGCGGTAGATGAAGGATGCACAAATGTCATAAAACATGCATATAGGGGGGGCGACGGCAAGGATATTACGATAAAAGTCCAGTATGATAAAGAAAAAATAACTATAATCATATCTGATACCGGTAAAGGATTTGATCCTGAAGCTTATGAAAACCTAAACTTAGAGGAATATCTTAAAAAATTGCAAAAGGGTGGATTGGGAATTCATATAATGAAGAATACAATGGACGAGATTGATTTTAGGAAAGAAAAGGATGACATTAATTCCGTTCAGATGGTAAAATTTCTCCCACAGGAAAGTTTGGATTAACAGATGAATTCCAATATTAATTAAAGTATTAACTGTATTATCAAAGGACAGTTTCCTTTGAATTAGAAATGATCAAATCGTATTTTACCTCAAACATTAATGCAAGATAATAACATAAACAAAAAGTATCTCGAAGAGAGAGAGCAGGACCTGCATGACCTTTTCGAGGTAAGCAAGCACCTGGATAGTCTAACCAGTTTCGATTCTATTATC
>CBDUTM010000221.1:0-4008 GCA_965369985.1 uncultured bacterium
TGCACACCATCAATAAGTAGCGCTACCTCCTGCCCAAGGAGGTTATAGATAATCAAAGAGACTTCCGAGGCAACCGGAAGAGTATACTCTATATTAGTCACCGGATTGAAAGGATTTGGATGGTTTTGAAGTAAGAAGAAAGTATTTGGCAGTTCAATAGTAACGGGTTCATCGACCCCGGTAACAACAGAGGATATCGGACGCATATCGAATGATTGATCGTCAAAATATGCAATTCGGTTGGGTATAGCCGCTTCTATCGAATCTTTTAGTGATTGTCTGATCCGATCTGATCGGAATCGGACAGCAAGATATAACAGAAAACTTTCTGCAATATCTTCGCTATTAGGATTGTCGCTGGCGTAGGTAGAGATAAACTCGCCATCGGCGGTCTGTGCCGCGATCCATCCATCAGATGAGGCATGGTCAGCGTCAAGCGAAGTGTGTGATGCCTCATGGACAAATGTCTCTTCGAGAATGTTGTCAGCAGTATAAAGATCACCTTGTTCTGTATGGATGAGAAGATTATTATTCCCGCCTCCAAACGGCTGAACACCTTTGTGAATCCAGACGGATTGCACATCGACCCGAAGTACTCTGGGTAATCTGCCTATAACCTCTACATACTTCTGCGCCTCTGCCAATGCAGAAGCGACACTGCCGAATTCGGGATTAACCTGAATCTCGGTTGATAGTCCATCGTTAAAGCTCGCATTGAACAGATACGCATTCACGGTGACCCAGTCATTGACACGCCTGTCGAACATCGTTCGAGTACCCTGCCCCGTACTTGATATACTAAGAAATGAGGAAATGTCCGATGATGTAATGATGTCCGGACCAATGAAAATGGTTCCAAAGAACGGTGGGCCTTGTGCCAGAGTGTTTGAATAAGCTCCGAGAACCGATATTACAAGCAACATGATTTTCATTTCAACAACACCATCTTCTTCGTTTGGGTGAAATCGGCGGTTTGTAATCGGTAGAAATAAATTCCTGATGCCAGCTTAGATGCATCCCAAATAACCGTATGAGTTCCGGCATTCTGCACACCGTCGATAAGTTGAGCTACTTCCTGCCCGATGATATTATAAACAATTAACGATACGTCATCAGATTTTGGAAGCGAATACTCGATGATAGTTGTTGGGTTGAACGGATTAGGATAGTTCTGCTTAAGTTGAAATTCTCTCGGATTAGCGGGAGAATCGTCAATGCCAACAGGGGATTTCGATAATTTTCTGGCTAACACGATATTCTCAAACCTGTTAATATCTGCAAATATCCTATTAGCAATCGTATCAACGGCTACGTTGGTAACGCCTGAAGAATCAAATCCCGAGCTGTCGTTGAAAAAGAACATCCCAATATCTAATGGAGAAATTCCCAAGTTCTTTAATAGTCCACGCTTGTAAGGAATGGCAATTTTGACGGGCTTCTGAAAGAAGTACGGTGTACGCAAAGTATCATCAATGAACACTCTAAAATCTATTGTGTTGATAATGCTATCAGGAAAAATAAGTGAATCTCCGCTTTCAACCGCAAAAGAGCTTGTTTTCAGTTCTATTTTTATATTTTCTGATAGCGAACCGGTTGGAAAGTGAAGGATACCTCCATTAACCACGTTCAGAGGAAATTTAAAACTTGTTAAATTATAATATGAACCTTCTGCAAGCAATAATGTATCTGCCGGTGCATTAGGATTCTTTTTCGGCCGGATGATCTTTATCGTTTGAATCCCGGTGCTGTCCGCAGATGAATCCTGTACTATTACAGTTGCTATATCCGACCCGTCTCCGATAAACACTCTTAAAAAACCTAATCCCTCCTCTTCAGCTCTGAAAAATCCCGCAGAATCAATACTTCCAACACTATTTGTGGTAAACTCCCAATTCAGAGTGGTATCTATCACATTCCCCAAGCTGTCCGAAACTTGTGCTGAAAATCGAATTGTGTCACCTAAAAAAACAACCGCAATCTCGGGAACAAGCGTTATAGTAAAGTTTTTAGATGTATACCCGGGTTGTGACCAAAATAATATCCATAAGATCAGCGCAGCGAATGTGGTTAAAGTCTTTTTCATATCAATAAAACTGTTTTGTTAATTGTTCTACTCTAATCAAAATGCTCTAATCAATAGAAAGTGTCAACAGCTTTATGTACGATCTTATGGAGAGAATACTGTGACTAATATTCAATGAAACGGATTATCGGGCAAGATTATTGAAGGATTTGCTCCGTTTCCTACCGCATCCATATGTAACAGCATAAGCCCATATCCTGCCGCACCGTAAAAATAACCTGTAAAATCCGCAGGCTCGCCGCCATAAGGCATGAAATTGTAGCGATCCATCGGCCAATGCAGCCCATCTGTGTCTTTGACGCCCTTCTTAAGAATATCATCTACAAGTATTTTCCCATATAACTTATATTTATTATTTTTTGATTCTTTATATAAATCAAGAAAAAAGCGTGCCACGCTTGCTTGTCCGAATCGCATATCCATTTTAAACGGATTTTCTCCATAATCTTTTCCGCTTGATGCGCCCGGAAGTCCACTCTTTTGAATTCCTTCAGCACCCTGCCATACTCGTTCTAACCATTTATCATCACCTGTTATCTCGGCTAGGCGATAAAAGAAACGAACCGCTCCCGCCGGTCCATGAGCCCACCCTATGTCATATGGCGTTCCCCACCCTATGTCGGGAAATCCATAAGGGATCATATAAACTCCATCATCAGTTTTGGCTATTGCGTCCAGATATTTAGCGACTTTTAATGATGCTTCCAAGAATCTGACTTCCCCAGTCTGCTGGTATAACGAAGCCAAAAAATATCCGATTCCCGCTGCTCCATGCGAAAAATTTGGTAGAATAAACCTTGAGCCACGTTTCCAGGTCAATCCATCATGTTCAGATAGACTGTGGGCGAGAAGAGCATCGCCTACATGAGTTGCTCCAATTAAATATTCTGTTTGAGCTGTTTGACTTGAAACGTATAGAAGAAATAATCCTGCGCCGGCATTTCCGCTCATAACATCATAATTAGTACCCCAAGAGGCTTTATTTTCTTCTTCTTTGTTTAGTTTATGAAGCCACTCAGCAGCTTTTAAGGCACCATCTCTATACGCTTGGTCTTGTGTTACTTTATACGTTTCATTTAGAGTAAACCCAATTCCTGAAAGCCCACCATACAGCGATTGTGGATTTTTGAATGTATCAGCATCTGCTTGATTCAATGGAATCGCTGCTAATAGATGATCCGCACCTGTTTTTACCTCTTGTAAAAATTTAACATCGTTGGTAGAGTTATAGAGTTCGAGAAAGAACAGCACCTTGCCTGCCACTCCACTCGATATACCAAATGTAATTTCATCCGGTTTTTCTGTGTCATCCGGCCAAATTTTACTTCCATCCTTATGCTCAACAGAAGTTGAGATGATCCATTCGGCTGCGTCTAGAGCATGGTTTAGGTAAATTCGTTTTCCTGTCGCCCGATTATAAACCTTCTCTTCATTCCCCGCATCGCACGAGATCAGTGAAATTGTCAGAATAGATATCATTAAAACAATATATCGATTCAGAATATTCAAAATAATTCTCCTAATAGTTAATAGAGTTTATTGATATACTTGTTTCTGCAGATAATGTTTCATACATAGCGGTTTAAGATGGAAAAACAGATAAATTGACTGAGGACATTATCTTTCTTACATTATATATTAGTGTTCTATAATTAGTGGGGAGAAATATTGTGATTAGAATCTTAATACTGTCCTTGATCTTCACATTCACGAGCTCACTACCAGGGTTTCTATACGCTCAAAATAATGGTGGAGATCGCTTAAACGAAACTCCGTTCTATGTTGTACCTTCCGAGATGTCCTTCGAGGAGTACGAAGACGCTAACAGGCGGCTAAGCGTTGGGCTGATGCTTATGTCCGTACCATTTCCCGGATCGCTCCATTTTTATGCTAATGAAAGAAGAGAAGCGTGGAAGCATGTGGGC
>CBDUTM010000222.1:0-4003 GCA_965369985.1 uncultured bacterium
GGACTACCCTGAAGATGCGGCTAAAACATTTCTCGAATTCAGAGAATTACTGGGTCAGGGTAAGATTCGCGCGGCAGAACAGAGTGAGGGTGCGTGGAGTGTAAACAGCTGGGTGAAAAAGGGGATACTGTTAGGATTCAGCCTGGGCAAATTAGTCGACTATTCACCCAACAAGAGCTTTCGCTATTTTGACAAGGATACTTACCCCTTAAAAAATATATCTATTGAAGACGAAGTCCGCATAGTCCCGGGAGGCACTTCGATCAGGGAGGGCGCATTTGTAGCTAAAGGGGTTGTAATTATGCCGCCTGCATATGTGAATGTTGGCGCTTACATCGATGAAGATACGATGATAGATTCGCACGCCCTGGTGGGGTCATGCGCTCAGGTTGGAAAGAACGTCCATATCAGCGCCGCTGCTCAGGTTGGAGGTGTTCTTGAACCTGTTCGTGCTCTGCCCGTTATAATTGAGGATAACGTCATTCTTGGAGGTAACACGGGAATCTACGAGGGTACGATAGTGCACTCGGGCGCTGTTATTGCCGCAGGCTCAATACTGACTTCAGGTATAAAGATCTACGACCTCGTAAATGAAAATATTATTTCACCGAATGACGAAGGTATTCTCGAAATACCTAAAAACGCTGTGATCGTTCCGGGAGTTCGAAAGAAAGGTGGGAAATTTGCGGAGGAACATGAAATTTCGATATACTCTCCCGTCATTATAAAGTATCGTGATGCTAAAACAGATAACAGCACAAACCTGGAAGATATTTTAAGATAAAGTCAGGCGTCGCTCAAGATGAGCTAAGCCGGGCAAGCACAAGCGCGAAGAACGATTTTTCATCCGTCAGCCATTCAGCTGTTTCCATCCCTGCGGAACCGAGAAATGATTCAACTTTTTCTCTTGTGTACTTTCTGCTGATCTCGGTACAGATTTTTTCGCCTGTTGATAATTTCACTTTCAGGTCAATCTCTTTAAGATTTATCTCTTGATCAACCAAAGACACAAGATACATCTCGATTCGTCCATCATCCGAATTGTAAATGGCTTCGTGCTCAAACAGATTGGGATTAAAATCACCTTTTAACTTATTATTAATGACAGATAATATATTCTTGTTAAATTCAGCGGTAACGCTCTGTGAATCATTATATGCCGCATGCAATATATTTTCTTCTTTTATTAAATCAACACCAAGCAAAAACAGATCGTCTTTATTCATTTTATCGGCAACTCTGCAAAGAAATTTTTCACTTTCCAGATAACTCATATTACCTATGGTAGAACCGAGAAAAATATATAGTGTCGGCGAGAAACCCAATCCCTCAAATTTGAATTCTTTGGTGAAATCACCGATATAACCCTGAACAATTGCCTGCGGATACTTTTCCTGAAATCCGATTGTGCTTTGTCCGAGAAATTCCTCGTTTATATCAAATAATCCTATCCCCTTCAATAGTCCTTTCCGATCCATCTCGTCAAGCAACAGTTGTGTTTTGGTTGCGGACCCGCTACCTAGTTCAAACAGCGCTTCGGGACGATACTTTTCAATAAGTTTTTTGGCTTCAGAGCGAAGTATTGCTGTCTCTGTCCTTGTAGGATAATACTCCGGCAGCCTTGTAATGTCATCAAAGAGCTGTGAACCTCGTTCATCGTAAAAATATTTTGGGCTCAGCATCTTCGGGCTGGAGGTGAGACCTACTTTCACCTCTCTCCACATCTCCGCAAATGGTTCTGAAACAACTAATTTTTCTTTTATTTTTTCAGGCAGGCTCAATTTAGATCACTCAATATTGGTTCTCCTCCAAGATCTATTTCAATCATATTGTTTTCGGGTACGGCTCTCCAACCGGCATCGTCATCAAGTGCTTCTGACGCAATAAATACTCCATTGGGAAACTGTTTATGTGACCGGTTATAATAAAGCGAATTACACTCACCTTTAATTTCGTGACGAATGAATGTCATATTTTCACCATCGGATATTCCTATGTTGAGATTTGAAGTAAAACCAGCATCGGAACTATAATCTTTTAGCCAGTCCAGAGTTTTTAATAATGCTTCGCGAATCGGGGAGCCACCTCCCTGAACCTCAGATAATTTCCACATAAAAACAGAAAAAATAACTGCGCTGTCTGTTCTATTCTGCATCCTGCTGAACTGCTCCTCAGGAAGGTCATTTTCCATCTTCCTCCGAAGATTTTCATACACTTTGATAAAACCGTTATGGGTGAACATATACTTTCCGGAAGCGTACGGCTGAACTGCGGAAAGCTCGTTCGGCAACGGCGGCGTCGCGTTTCTGACGGCGGAAATAATGACACTCGACGTCACTGCTTTAGCGATAGAGGGAAATTTATAATCAGCCCACAGAGGCAAAAGAGTTGCATATTGTGCGGGATCGCTTTCTACCTTTTTGTTATACCAGCCGCATCCGAACCCGTCAAGATTCACGCTTCCCGATAGGAGCTCTTTGGGAGCGTAGCTCTGAACCATTAAGTTATGCGGAAAATTTAAAACCAGATCCTCTAATCTTATTTCTTCTCCGATATATGCCACTATTCTGCACATATCAAGTATTAATAGAATCCATAGCGCATCTAAAGCCCGCAAACAGCTGCCTACGCTGCGGGAAATCCCAATTTCTAAATGTTGCCCTTGCCACTTTTTCCGATGTAGCCCATGACGCTCCCCTCAAAACCTTATATTCTTCTCCAAAATGAACTGCAGAATATTCGTCGTATGGAAATGCTTCAAAACCGTCATAAGGGAGAAACGAGGATGACGTCCATTCGTACACGTCTCCTAACATTTGATGGCACCCCGACGGAGAGACCGATTCTTCATAACTGCCTATGGGAGCAGGACACCATCTATTTTTGCCTATGTTTGCCTTATTATTGTCAGGCTCTTCTTCTCCCCATGGGTATAAATAAGTTTCACCGGTACTCGGATCCCATCGGCAGGCTTTTTCCCATTCCTGTTCTGTGGGAAGTCGCTTCCCTTCGAAATTGGCAAACGCCTCTGCTTCCCAGTAGGAAACGTGAACTACAGGCTCTTTCGGCGGGATTTTCATCACCTTATCAAAAACTCTTCTGAACCATGTCCCATTTTCCTTATACCAGTATAAGGGAGACTCAGCGTTTTCTTCAGTTTTCCATTTCATACCTTTTTCCGACCAAAGATCCTCACGGTTGTAACCGTCGCTTTCAATAAAATTGAGATACCGCTCGTTTGATACGGGTGCAGCATCAATAAGAAATTCTTCTAAAAAAGTTTTATGAGACGGAAGTTCATTATCGTAAGCAAAACCGGAATGAGCTGTTCCCAATACAAAATCACCTGCGGGAACCAATACCATTTTTTCTTCGAATGTTGTTTCGTTTTGCGGCTTAGGCTTCGGACATACAAAAGATGGCGAATCAAACAGCGCAAGCGATTGCAAAATAGTCTCCTGATGTTGATATTCGTGCTGAATCGACAAATCAAACACATAGCCGTTCTTGAGTAATTTATCATCAGTGTCAAGCGATGCGCTGTCAAGAATATCAAAAACTTGATTTCTTGTTTTGGACATATATTCCAGTGAATCTTTGAGTGATGGCAGATTCAGCTTCTTTCTGATCTTTCTCGGAGTTTTTATGGCGTTGAAATCATCATCCGGCAGATTACTTTTTTCTTTTAATCCCGCCGCATTTCTTAATATCCATATTTCTTCAAATTTTGCGATATGCGCAAGGTCCCAGATTATAGGACCCATAAATGGTTTTGGCGGGTTAAAGAGAAAACTTTCCGGAATTTGATCCACTAACTCAAGAGTCTCCCTTCTTACAATTTCCAGATCGTTGACCAGAGTCTCTTTGCTTCTAAGGTTCAATTTGATTTCACTAAGTTAATAAAATACAATTGAGGGAAAACTTGTGGGTTTTGAGAATTAAATGCAACAGCTTTTCGATTTTTATCTCTTAATTTTCTCTTAAATGTCATAATATTGCCGGT
>CBDUTM010000223.1:0-3997 GCA_965369985.1 uncultured bacterium
CTCCCTGCCACTCACGTCATAGACTCTAAGATCGACTTTGGAATCAAATTCTAAATTGTAACTGATGGTCGTAACAGGATTGAACGGATTCGGATAGTTCTGCCGGAGAGCGTAAGAAGTAACTAATATTTCATCTTCAATACTTGTTACGATATTCAGCTCATCAGGTTCAGTGATAGTTAATATCTGATTCGGAGAAACGCTTGTCAATTCCTGGACATTCCCGGAAGGCCAATAGACCGTTATTTTATCGATCACAGTTACATTCTTCACGCCGAATCCAATATCCAGAGTATTCATTGAGGCGAAGCTTGCTCCGGCAGCAACTTCTTTAGTTTGTACTAACGATCCTGTCTGAACTTTTATTTTCGCTCCAATGCCGCTTCTGTTACTGAAAGTTCCTTCAAGCCTGATAGTAATATAATTATATCCGATATTATTATTTATATAAAGGATAGGAGATCCGATTGGATTTCCGCGAAGGACATTCATCATAATTATATCCATATAGCCGTCATTGTTAAAGTCCGCAATGGCGCTTGCTCTTCCGTCTCCCCCATCATCAATACCGAACGAAGATGCCATATCCGTAAAAGAACCATTAGAATTATTCAGATAAAATATATTTTTCTCAATGTATGCGCTAGGTCTTTGCAAAGCACCGTTAACTACATAAACATCTTCCCAGCCGTTGTTGTTGTAATCAAAAAAAGTAACTCCCCATGCCATTGTCTCATCGGTGCCTTCTAATGATGTTTCATCATAGCTGAAAGTTCCGTCACCGTTGTTCACGAATAAAAAATCCGTCCAGAGATTTGCAACATATACATCCTGGTCGCCGTCATTGTCTATGTCTGAAAAATCAACTCCCATACCCGCTCCAAACGGGAGGTTCAATTCTATAAACATATTTGTAAAAGTACCGTCCTGATTATTATGGTACAGGACGTCCTTCTCAAACTCATTTACGATATAGATATCCATAAACCGGTCGTTATCATAATCGAAAAATCCTACCGCTAATCCCGTTGCTAAATCTCCGGTCCCGGATGCAACTGTTATATCAGTGAATGTGCCATCACCGTTATTGAGATATAAAGTATTCGCATAATCAACAACTGCCTGTGATCGATTTAGAACATAGATATCGAGAAATCCGTCATTGTTAATATCCGCCATCGCTGCGCTGGTGCTTGGTCCCGGATCACCTACGCCTGCTGCTATAGTTACATCAGTGAATTTTCCTGTTCCGTCATTCAGAAATAATTTATTTATGCTAAGGAAATCATCATTATCACTTTTATAATTTGAAAGGTATATATCCAGATCACCGTCATTATCAATATCACCCGCCACCGCTCCCCATCCTTGACTCATATTGGCTACGCCGGCAGATTGGGCTGTCTCAGTGAATGTTAGATCTTTATTGTTGATATACA
The DNA here is from genome assembly GCA_965369985.1 of uncultured bacterium. Lineage (GTDB taxonomy): Bacteria > Fidelibacterota > SORT01 > SORT01 > SORT01 > JACZTG01. The sequence goes on from CBDUTM010000223.1 coordinate 1,440, forward strand.
ATTGATTCGGACTACCCTGTCCGTTCGTTAGATATATATCTGAATAACCATCACCGTTGAAGTCAGCCGCGACGATTCCCCCTATATACATAAACCCTTGGTGAGTGTAATTTATACCTGTACTGGAAGTAATGTCGGTAAAGTTTCCGAACGCTGACAGAAAACCGCCATTAAGCTGGGAGATGAATAAGATTATTATTGTGAAGTAACGTAAAATAATATTCCGACCTTTTCTTATATTTATTGAAAATAATTATTTAACGTCGCACAATCTAATGAGGGAAATGCAATATTGCCACATATTTAGGTGATAACGTGTTCTAAGAGATTAAGTAACATACCACTAAGAGTTACTAGATCAGTTAAATTTTACTTTTTTAAAATAAACGCGGTGGACGAATATCGTCCACCGCTAAGACTACTGTAGTTTATCAGCCTATCTCACAGCTGCAATAAGCTCAGTTCCTGGTTGGAATTGAGGAATTCGAGATGTTCCAGTGTTCCCGGCTACATTATCTGTAGTGTTGGGGTCAGTGTTCTCGTCGTTTGTTAATCGCGCGGTGGTAAATGTTCCGATTCCTGCGATATAAACTTCTTCGTCCTTTTTCAGTGCGATAGTTAAATTGGCCGCTAAAGAATTCAACGCCCTGTCCGCCTGCAATGTTGTTAATCCGCTTTCTGACGAAATTACTTCAACTAAGTCTCTGGTATTCATAATGCTTCTCCTATCCGGTTATGTGACAATGTTCCAAACTCTAAATGGGCAATTATCATACCAATCATACTGAATTAATATTTATGTTTCTATTGTTGACTTTTGGAGGATCATATTATTTTGTACAATGAATTTAAGATTTGGAAATTATTAAAAACGGTCGAATATTGCCACTTTCGTTTATAAATAACCTATCAGTGTATCATTAAGAACTTTTACATTGTAAACTCGTATAATTAATATGCAGAAATTTCATTATTATCTGACTTTAATCCTTTATCTGTCGCTGACTCTCCCTGCCTTCGCCCAATCTGACAGATATGTATATAACCGAGAAGTGGAAGTCGCATTCGCTAACGGTGTCAACGCTTACTTTGGGGGCGATTATGAAACTGCCATTGCAGAGCTCGACCGGGTCATTATAGAAGAACCTGACAGGGCGTATGCGTATTATTACAGAGGACTGTCGTTTAAGCTAATGGGATCATTGAAATACGCCGTTCCGGAGCTTAAAAAAGCGATCGAACTGCTCCCACTTATTCCAAATGCGCAGTCCGAGCTTGCAAATGCTTATAAATTGTTAGGTAATATTTCCGCGGCATTGGAGGAATATGATGGTATGTTGCGGAAATTTTCCGATAAACAAAAAATTCTGCGAGACAGGGGTATACTTTATGAGGAAACAGGCGATACGACAAACGCACTCCTGGATTACGAACGGGCAGGCGCAGATTTCAAAGCGTTGAATATCTTTTGGAAAAGAAAAGATTATAATTCGGCGATTAAACAACTAACCTCTTTGATTAACAAATTAGATACAGATACTGGGAAATTTTTTATTCCGGCTTACTTTAAATTATTTCATATGCGGGGATTAGCTTATTCTGAATTAGGGTTAATAGACGAAGCAGTGTATGAGTTGAAGAGATCAATAGACCATAATCCCGATTATGCGGATGCATATCACTTAAGAGGAGTATTATATTACCAAAAAGGATTATATAATAACGCAGCTGCTGATTTCAGGCGTACTCTTAGATTAGAACCCGATAATTTTGAAGCCAGTAAATATCTTATTCACTCAAAGAATAAGATGAAGTCACGTAGATAATCCTTCATTATATCAGTGTGTTATAGGCGTTCGCATTACTATCATTTATCGTTTTAACGCTATAACAGATATCAAGAATAATTTTTGCTGTTTCCAAACAATACTTTTACACTTTGAAAATAATTCTTATTTTATGCCACTAATGCCAACCATTCACCAAAATCAGAGTCAAACCATTGAAAGAACCGGACATAAAAATGGATGAAAAGGAGAAAGGGTTGATAATTCGAGCCCAAAATGGCGACCACTATGCATTTGAGCTGCTTGTAAGTAATTATGACAGGCAAGTGCTCAATTTAGCATATTCTATAGTCGGCAGCATCGAGGATGCTCAGGATATATATCAGGATGCCCTCATCTCTGCTTACAAAGCACTTCCGAAATTTAAATTTAAGAGTAGTTTCTTCACATGGATTTATAAGATAGCAGTAAATAAATCTATTACCTTCAAACAGAAAAAGATGAAGACAGATACACTATCAATATCACAATCAGACGAGAACTCGTTCAGCGTAGATAATGACCTGAAGATATCTCATTCCGATACGCCTGAACAACACTCTGTGAACTCGGAACTGAAATATGAAATTGAGAACGCTATTCTTAACTTATCCACTAAAGAACGTATGGCTTTCGTTCTCTGTCACCAGCAGGGTCATAAGATCAGAGAAACTGCGGAACTTATGGATTGCACTACAGGAACGGTGAAGAGCTATTTGTTCAGAGCACGCG
>CBDUTM010000224.1:0-3996 GCA_965369985.1 uncultured bacterium
TGAAAAAATATCTGAGAGCCATCGGGTCAGTCTGTCCGGCGCTAAATTCATTTAATATGTCATCTATATCAATTACAACGGTTTTAAGCCGGTCTTCCGGTCTGGCCCCAAAATTTCTATATTCAGCCAATTGGTCGGCGGATTCTCTGAAATCTTTGTGGGTAACGATAATGTAATCCGCCTGGATACCGCTGATTCTAGCTTTCGGGGTGCCAAGTCCGTCAACTTCTGTAATTTCCGAAACAGATAAATACTCTGAAGATGCCGCAACATAATATTCGTTTCGCATCCCAGGGTTTACATGCTCCTGCCATATTATACCTGAAGGTAAATTGGTTTCGGGTGAAATATTATAGGTCTCTCCGATATCGGAAATGTTGAAGATGTTCACATCTGTGGAACTGAATCCCGATGCAGTGTATTTCATTAATCCGCTGTCGGGGGGTGTGAAAAAATGAAGCATATCTGACTCAGCAGCCAATAATCTGGTATATCGAATCTCAAACCAATCTAAAAAGCCTTTAGATGGAGAATCAACACCATCATAACTCAATGTAAATTTATTCACTCCCGATAACAAAGGGTTGTTGGTCATCGTTATTCGCTGATAATTAACTCTATAGCCGCTTATAATATTTGTGGTGAATATTCGTGTTCCATTAAGGCTGAGCCTAAACCTGCCTCCAAAGGCTATATCTTCGATACCGCTGCGGGTTCGCATAGAAAATTTACTATTTTGCGAAGTTACTACATCGTTGAGAGTAATAGAATAGTCTTGAAAGTCAGAGATACCGCTAAGGCTTACTCCAAAAAATCCTGTCCCTGTTCGGAGAAAATTAATGAACTCATCTTCCTGATGGAATAACGCCTCGTATTGAGATATCTCCGAATCGGGAGTGCCGGCGGCAGAAGGAATAGTTATTATCTCTTTTCCGGGAGATGAGCCGGAAGGAGCAACGTTTAGCCAATAAAATGATAAGTTTGAATACGGATTCTGAATATGTCTAATTTGATTTTTCAGACTATTGAAATCAAAACCGGATGCGCCTTTGCCATAAAATAATACTTCATCTTCTGAATCAAAATTACCGTCAGAATTGTTATCCTTCCTCCACGCCGGGATTTCGATCAGGTTATCAGTTACTTCAGCTCCGATTTTACCATCCATTATTCTGCCGCCGAAATAGGGTGAATAAATTTTCAGGCGATTTAAATCGACGTTATCAAGATCAATACCAAAGGAACTTAGATCGGCGGATGTTAACTTATACATGCCGTCATTAAATAGAGTCAATTTGTACCAATCTCCCGGCCCGAAAGAAGCCGGTTTGTTAAATGGAGACCGACTTTTATGCCCTACAAGCCAATCCTTGGATTGGTTAAAATTGACGATTGCAGCTTTATATATCTCTTCTTCGGCAGAAGATATCCGTTGAATACTTTTTGGGGTTGATGGCAGGTCGCCAAAGGATATTTCAACGGAAATCTCGTTAAAAAGAATTATTCCATCAGAAGAGGCAGAAACCTGGTATGGGTGGATGATAACCTGAAAAATACGTTGCTGCCGAAAATAGCCGGCATCTTTAATAGTGACCAATTTTATATTCGGGATGCTTTTAGAAGTAATTCTTCTTTCATCCAGGTATAATATGGGAACTCCGGAGGACCTGTCTATCGAATTCGGGTGACGAGGTAATATCCCTTTTAATGATTTACCTCCGCTTTTACTCACTCCGGTTATTCTTGGAACTGCTCCGTCGGGAACCCCGATAGTATAAACTGCCGCAGGCAGGGCAATCTCGCCGGGTGAGCCGATTATTTCCGATTCACCGTAAAAAGATATATCAAGCGTTTCGGAATTTATTTTATTTTCATTGAAAACAGGCCTGAGAGTAATGTTTAATCCTTTCTGGGATATATTAATAGTTGAAGGTTTTATGTTGAGGTTATCCGATTTATTCGCCGGAACGGAGCCACCCGTTGTAAATTGTAAAAGAACGATAAATATCAGCGATAGCATTTGAATTACCTAATTTCCGTGAAAAAACTAAAGTTGAATTTGAGCATAGACCCTAGATAATCGGGCAATTCATAAAAGCCGCACAGAATATTATACAATTCCATTAAAAATCCTTATTGTTGATAAAATTCTGTAACTATTTTTCTTGGCTTTTCCTTGATTTGTTTGAGCAAATATATTCAGAAAGTTCAACTCTGTCAAGCCTAATTAGTTCCAGTTAGTCTAATTAAATAAAGCAATAGTATAATAATGTTTAACTCCTTAATTTAATGTAAGAAAGTTTACATAATCATATTAGAGTTAAAAGAAGAATTAAAAGATATAAAACTGCTCGTTTAATTGAAAATCAACAGGAAGAAGGAAAAGTGGAAAACCTGATCAAAGAATTATTAGAAAAATTGGGTGAAGACCCTAACCTGGAAGGATTATTGAAAACACCATCGAGAGTATCAAAGTCATTGAAATTCTTGACTAAGGGTTACGATGAAAGTGTCGAAGAAGTTTTGAACGATGCCGTTTTCACGGAAAAATTTGATGAAATGATCATAATAAAGGATATTGATCTGTATAGTCTGTGTGAGCACCATTTATTACCATTTTTCGGGAAATGCCATGTTGCGTATATTCCAAATGAAAAAATAATAGGTTTAAGTAAGATACCGAGAATTGTGGAAATATATGCTCGAAGACTTCAAGTTCAGGAGCGCTTAACGACTCAAATAGCTGAAGCGGTCCAGTCGGCCATAGATCCGATGGGAGTGGCTGTAACTATTGAAGCTACTCATCTTTGTACGGTAATGAGAGGAGTTAAAATGCAAAATGCTAAGGCAGTGACCAGCTCTATGCTTGGCAATTTTAAGACTGATCCGAAAACGAGAACGGAATTCTTATCTATGATTAATTCCTAAATTGAGTCAATAGAAGAAGGACAATGCAAAAGTCTAATAAAGATCTATTTTTCGATATTGATAGAGCAGCAGAACTTCGAATATTGTTCAGCGGTGGTATTGAGAGTTCAGTTTTAGTTGGGAAAGCTGTTGAAGAAGGTTTAGAACAGACACCGGTTTATGTTTCTATCGGTACACGATGGGAAAATGCTGAGATCAGCGCAGCAAAGATATATTTGGAAGCTCTTAAATCAGGGTTATCAGAAAATATGGTAATTATAAAAAGTCAAAATAAACAGAATAATCCGGATTGGGTTCATGGTGGAGAAGATTTTCCGGATTCTGATGCGGCTGTTTCCAGTTTAGAATTACCCGACAGGAACGAAACCCTAATTCGGGAGGCGTTGAATTACAAAGACGGGCAAGAATCGCTGAATATTCTCATTGGAACTACTGCGGATAATCCCTTCGACGACGGCAGAGAAGAATTTTTTCAAAAATTGGAATCTCAGCTATTCAAGGAGAAGAGACAAAGAGTTAAAATAATAGCGCCACTCCACCATCTAAATAAGAAAGAGGTAATAGAGTTAGGTAAACAATATCCGTTGGAACTAACTCTTTCATGCGTTGCACCGATAGACGGTGAACCGTGTAATAAATGTCTTAAATGTACTTTAAGAGAAGAAGCATTCGTGTCAGCAGGATAAATAAATAAAATATAGGATCAGATATGAATCTAAATATTGGAGATAAAGCACCCGATTTTAATTTGAAAGACCAAAGCGGTAATGATGTCAGCTTAGAAAGTTTGAAAGGGAAGAGGGTAATATTGTATTTCTATCCAAAAGATGATACTCCCGGATGTACTGTCGAAGCATGCAATTTCAGAGATGATTTTTCACTTTATACGGACAGAAATACAGTTATATTGGGTGTAAGCCCCGATGGGGAACAATCACACCAAAAGTTCATCAAGAAATTTGATCTGCCCTTTTCACTCTTATGCGATGAAGATCATTCTGTCGCCGAAAAATACGGCGCCTGGGGTGAAAAAAATATGTATGGCAGAAAATATATGGGAATAGTCAG
>CBDUTM010000225.1:0-3990 GCA_965369985.1 uncultured bacterium
TGCGAATGTCAACGGAACAAGCAATAAGAAATATTTTGATTTCTGCCAAAACCGTTTAAACCCGGAAGGCTCAACTGCTATTATTATAAATAAAAACAGCAGAGAAGTTATTGTTGACCGCATCCCCCCTGTCATTGCAAGGATTAGTAAGCAAATAAAAAATATAGATTTAACTCTTGGATCATATTTCATATAAGGAAAATTGGAAAGGTCGATTTTAGATCCTGATAAATTTTAGCATCATTAACAGATAGATAAGTTAAGCTGATTAAAATAAAAGTCAAATTTACGGCAAATTCATTCTTTACTCTATTATTTAAGCTGATCGAAGAATTTTCCCTTGACTTTGTTGGGAGAATTGAGTTGGTTAAACGCTTCCAACTAATAGTAGCTAAATGACTTTATTTTTACAATTGGGGCTTTATTGAAGAGATTATCAGACGCAGTCAAATCAGCTTTAGTAAACAGTTTAGCCGTAAAAAAATTTGAAAAAGTCCTGGTTATAACTGATCAGAAAACAAGGCATATCGGAATTTTATTCCATGAAGGGGCAATGAAATTGGGGGCTGAATCGTTCCTCATTGATATGATTCCACGCTCCACAGATGGGGAAGAACCGCCGGAAGCCATTGCAAAGCTTATGCTCACCAGCGATGTTCTTATTTGCCCCACAAGCAAATCCCTGACGCATACGAATGCTCGAAGAGCTGCCAGTAAAAAAGGTGCGAGAACCATCACTCTTCCGAATGTAAATGAAGATATGTTGGCGCGCGCAGGGAATGTGGATATGAAAAGAATGTCCCTTATCACAAATAAAATTTCAGATATTCTTACAATAGGTCGAAATGTTCATATCACTACACCGGCGGGAACCGATTTGAGAATGTCTATAAAAGGGGAAAAAGGAATACCGGACACCGGATATGTAACCAATCCGGGAGAGACATGCAACATTCCTGCGGGCGAAGCTTTTTTAGCTCCTGTAGAAGGACAAACAGAAGGTGTGATGGTGATTAACGGTTCAATAGGAAACACCGGAATTATCAAAAAACCTATTAAAATGCATATCACAAAAGGCTTTGTCACTAAGATTATTGGAACGCGCGAGGCACGTACTTTAAGAAAACAGCTTGCACCCTTCGGTAAAAAAGGGAGAAATATCGCCGAACTTGGTATAGGAACTAACCATAAAGCGATTCTCACCGGAAAAGTCTTGGAGGACGAAAAAATACTCGGAACTGTTCATATTGCGCTCGGTAACAATATAAGTATGGGCGGTACCTGCGATATAGGAGTTCACTTAGATGGTATTTTACTTAAACCGACCTTGACAATTGATGATAAAGTAATTCTCTCAGGAGGAAAAATCAGAATATAAAGTTCATCGATACTATCGGTGTTCCTTTCGGGCTGATCTTTAATTCCGCACTTTCGATAGACCTGCCGATCATCTGATTTTTTCCATATCTGTAGCTCGTGTTCATTACGCTTATAATTCTATTAAGAATTAAGAATCCGATAGTGTATTCGATGTTTTGTTGAGCGCGTTCACTGTCAAACCGCAGTGATTTAAATTTGAGCCTCGCTTCATTTGAACTCCAGTTCCAATCGAACTCCTCCCCACTATAAACACTTGCCGGGTCTCTACTCCGCCTCCTGGCGGCGTTATAATCTTCAACGCTGTTATAGCCACCTACGTTTGCGAAAAATAAATTATCCTTGCCATTTATATCAACTCCGGCATTTGCTGAAGCAAATACCTCAAAATCTTCTTTTTTCCATTTTTTAACTTTCATATTCCATATTAATGATAACCAGAGTGCACTTTCGGACGAATGAAATATCTTTGATGAGGTATGACTTCCGATTGACTTTTCTCCTAAACCCGGTAATAATAGTGACAATAAAATGGCTTTTCTCTTTGTGGGATATTTATTGTAGTCGATTCCCGGAGACGTTACTAACATTGCATTTATACTTCCAGAAGTCATGTTCGCTGACATACTCTGTATCAATCCTATAGGGATGATCTTCTTGTTATCCCCATCTGAAGAGTATAAGCTGGATTTGCTGATCAGGATAATCAGTGCGATCAATATTCCCGATAATTTAATCAGTTTCAAAATTCTTAACTCCTCACCGAATATAATAGATATGTAATAACCGCTGCGATCACTCCCGCCAAAAATTTTTCCGTTTTGGTGCTTGAGAATTTAATTTCCTTTTTGCTCTTCAAAAAATCGGGAGCACCTTCTTCTAATAATCGTGAATCAATTCCCTTTATCGAATCGCTTCCAATGAAACTCAATTCCATTTCTTTTCCCCAATTTATATTCCCGTTAGAACTTGAATAGAGCAATAAATTAAAGCTCCCTGATATTTTTCTCATTCCATCGAGAACTTTAAAATTGATTTTCGGATCGAAAATTTTCAGTTCAACAATATTTTTGAGTGAATCGACATCATCACCTAATCTAGTGGTATATCCCAGTTCGTCAAGCGCTTCTTTCACTTTGTTTGTCACAAAATTAGTCTTGTTTTCGTTCCCGGGATTTTTAAATCTATATACATTTTCTTTAGGAATTGCAATTGTCATCAGGCTATCGGTCACTGTTTTCTTTATTGCTGTTCCCGCAAATTGAACATTGTTCAAGATCTGACCTTGCCCAGACAATTGAGTGTATCCCATAAGAATCAGGAAGAATGGAATTATTTTATACTTCATTCTTATCCGACGGTTTATTTATGTAACTGATACCAACGAACAGAATCGTAAACAGGGCAGTTATCCAACCGATATAATCACCATACTTATTGTATATCGTCTCTTCATCAAGAAGCTTCAGTTCTCCGGATAGTACACCTCTTTTTCCAAGTTCTATCTTTTTTATAATTCGCCCAAAAGGATCAATTAGCTCTGATATTCCCGTATTGGCGCATCTGGCAACAGATCGACGATTTTCTATAGCTCTAAGAACAGCTATCTGAGCATGCTGATATGGTCCTGATGTATTGCCAAACCATGCATCATTTGTGATAATGACGATAAGCTCCGAACCACCTTTTACAAATGTCCTTAATAATGAAGGAAATACAGATTCGAAACAAATACCCACCGAGAATTTTTTTCCATCAAGATTAAATATTTTATAATTCTCACCACTCGTAAAATTCGCCTGTCCTACATCAAAATTGGAGAGAAATGGAAATTTATCTTCAAACGGTACTTTCTCTGCAAACGGTACCAAAAACATTTTATGATAGCGTTCTATATTCCGTGTACCGGGACGAAGAAGAAAGCAAGAATTATACTTGTGAAATTTATCTTTTTCGTAATACTTATAATCTAGCGTCCCCGTTAAAAGAGGAATACCCACCGAATCCACAAAAGAAAGTACCTGATCGAAGCGGTTGTCTCTGTTTGTGCTTAAATAGGCCGGCGTGGCTGTTTCCGGCCAAATTATGAGATCGGGATCATATTTTCCCGCCTCAGCTGTCAGTTTTCCGTAATTTCGATATACCTCGTCCCGCAACTCCACATTCCATTTATCTCTTGGATCGATATTCGGCTGTACGATGCTTACTTTTATGGAATTGGTCGCGTTCGCAAGAATTACATCAGCGCCACTAAGAACGGCTGTTCCGTGTAGCCAGGGGATGAATAGAGCCAGACCGGCGGCTACAGCATACATACCGGCTATTTTCGGCTGTGGCAGGGATTTTAAAGCCTTAAACAGCAATACATTCACGAATATAAGTAAAAGTGAGACTCCCCAAGCTCCTGTAATTGAAGCAAATTGAATTAGCGAAACATAATATGTTTGGGTGTTTGCTATCATTGTCCAGGGGAACGCTAATGATCCATGAGCACGGATGAATTCAATCCCCACCCATACAAACGGCGCTGCCCAAATAGCAGAGTCTCCCCATTTTTTCAGGAGACGTACATGTACCCATCCGTATAATGTGAACCAAAGAGCAAGCGCTTAA
>CBDUTM010000226.1:0-3981 GCA_965369985.1 uncultured bacterium
CCGACGTCCGGGCTCCCACCCATATCCCACCGCTAAACATATGCTCAATGCCTGAACCGAGCGGGTATTCGGCAGATGGAAGATCTACTGGGCTTTGCGTCACAAAACCGTCTCCAATGGTACCGAAATTTGAAACAGTAAGACCTATATTGCCGATATTGGTAGATTTCTCTATCTCAATAGCTGCCTTTTTCAATCCCATATCGCTACGTCGATACTGTCCTTTTGAAACAGTTAAAGGTGCCATAACCAATATGCTTATTAGAAATATTTTAGAGTTCAAAATCGTTTATATTAAAAACTTAACTCCCCTCTTGGTTTTAAAGTTAGTAATACCGGCTCACCAATCTAACTATTGAATGATTTTTTGTCAATATGAATTAACTTTCTGTTAAGCATGAATTTTAATTTTTCCGACTTCAATTCCCATATGATTTTTCAGTATCGGAAATTTAAATCGTTCCAAATCTACATTTGGGCTTAAACCTAACTTATCCATAATATGTAAGACTGCCGGTACTACAGCCCTCCGACTCCCATCATGCACTTTAACAGCTAATGATATAGGTCCATCCGCAGTATGGAATGCCATACATTGAATACCTTCAGCCCCCAACTTTGAGAGTATTTTTCCATTCCCGGCATTCATCATCAGCGTATCAAATCTATCCGTGCCGCCAATAAGCAACGGGTTTGATGTCATAATATTCCATATTCGATCCAGTGAAGATCCTTTTTCGGCAGTGGCTATTTTATGGTAAAGCTCTGCCATATTTTTTAATGTAAGATAATATACCGGAGCAGAACAGCCGTCAACCCCAATACTGACATATTCTTCGCCTGTCAATTTTTTGATTAGACTCAAGATTCGTTGCTGCACAGGATGGTCCGGATCCAGATAACTATCCAAGTCTTCATCCATAAATTTAGCAATAGCCAACATAGCGGAATGTTTACCTGAACAATTGTTATGCAAAACCGATGGTTCAATTCCTGATTCTCTCAATTTATTTTTAACTTCTCGTCCTAAAGGAGTATGAATACCGCATTTGAGAGCAGACGGGTCAATTCCGGTCTTTTCAAGTATACTTTTTACGGTTTCGACATGAATTTCTTCACCTGAATGAGAGGCGCAGCAGACGGCGATCTCTTTATCATTGAGATTGTATTTCACATCCACATTATTATTCAGGAATGGAAGAATCTGAAATGGTTTACCGGCCGAGCGGATGAATGATCTCATCTCCGGATCGCCATACTCTGCGATCAGTTCTCCTGAGGGACCGATGACAGCAGCGCTTGCCGCATGAACACTTTCAATATCGGCATTACGATAGACTAATATTTTTATCTTTTAATTTCCTCTTGAAAAGGATATCGAGAGAAATTCATTTAACTAAATCTAACATATCCCGGACAGAACTCTCTAATCCAATTATCATCGCCCGGCTAATTAAGGCTCCGCCAACGGTGACTGTGTCCACTTGCTCTATTTCTGCGATGTAAGCCACGTTTTGAAATGTTAACCCCCCGCCGGCGATAACTCCAAGGTCGAATTTAAATGCCGCACGGGCAACGGAAGCTATCCTCTCAAGCTCCAAAGTTCTATCATGGTAATTTTGCGTTCCGGCAAAACGAGAAGTGTTTATATCTACGTAATCAGCCCCTAAGCGAGAAGCAGTTTTAGCATCTGCCACTTCGGGATTTATCCTGATCGAAAGGGCTAAATTATTATTGTTCTTCAATACTGAGATCGCTTCTTTCATATTCGCGGCAACCTTAGAATCTTTCAGTCCGAATTCATCATCCAGTGTTACTATTTCCGAATTGATCGACAGAGCTTTATCTACGAGTCTTTTCGAAGAATTTATAACAAGATTTAGTCTTGAATGAACTACCTCTTGCAGAATAGTTAAATCCCGTATCCGCTCCTCTTCCCGGTCTTCCGTGAGTGTAATTCTTATACTATCCGCGCCGGCTAATTCGGCTGCCATTGCAAATGTGGCCGGATCCATTGACTCGGAAATAGTGTCTCTCATCTTTGCTACAGAATCTAATTTTACCTCTAATAATGACATAAAAACCTCTGATTATTAGGTTAATTTACAAGCTGCGATGGAAATACAAATTGAAATCCCTCTTCGATCATGGAAGGAATTTCCTTTTTTAAAGCTGATATCGTTTCCGCATTCACGTGCCCGATACCAATTGCCCATCCTTCATCTCGTGCTCTCTTCTTCAGCTCGTCCAATCTATATTCTATACTCTTAATATCTTCCGAATCATCAAGAAATATAGTCCGTCTTGATGCCGGAATTCCCATTTGTAGCGCTTCCGTATAAGCCACGCTTGAAGCATGAGTCACACTATCAATAAAATATAAGTTTAGCGGGCGTATTACGGCAAGGAATCTCTTAATACCCCTCAAGTCTCCCGTCAATTTTGAACCCTGATGATTATTGATTCCCGATACTCCCGGAACCCCATTTAGAGCAGCTTCAATTATATTTCGCATCTCATTTTCAGACATCTTTCCTTTCAAAAGAAAATTTTCCGCGCGTTCTTGTTGTTTGATCGGTTCCATCGGTAAATGGAGGATCAGTTCTTTTTGATTGTTCAAACTTTCAAGCGCTATACGTTCGGAATGTTCGTGCCCGGGAATTACGGCAAACGCCATTGGAATTTCCATCTTCATCAAATCATTTACTCGTTCATCCCAAAAGTATCCAAAATCATCTATTATTATCGCAATCAATCCGGAATAAATATTCCTCTTTTTTCTAAATCGTACCTTATAACTTTTTATATCCATATTGTTCAAGGTAATATCAAATCCGTTGTTGCTGATTTTCCAATCGAACTTGGCGTTAGCCCCAACTCCCTCAAACTCTTTTCTTATTTGCTTTTGAAGCCAGATTTTGCCGAACCCATCAGGATAATTATACTGCACGTCGTTTCCGCTTCCACTTAATTGCAATGGCAATCCGTTAGCATTCAATGATCTGATAAAATTATTCTTTAAATATTTTCCTAAATTATCCGCGTTGATAACTATTATTTCACTATTATAAAATCCATAATGGTTATTAACTAAGATCAAGATGTCGACAAGCAACCATACCGCGATCCAGGTGAGAATTATCCTTTTAAAATATCGATTCATCTAACCACCTACTGATTCTCCATCCCTTTCCGCCACGTTCTTTTTTAAAAGTAAATACAGATGCTCCGGTCAGCTGAATTTCTGTTCCGAGCTTCAATTGAAAGCTTTTTGAAATTCTCGCTTTTTGGGCTCCTTCAAAATAAGCTATACTCTGCACCGAATCTGGCTGTGGCGTCCAGTAAGACTCTTCGATAGTGCTGTTCCATTCGAGCGTTATTCCATTAACCGCCCGGAATAGTCCTGCGGTTGTTCTGAGCTCCACATCTCTTCCCCAATTGTCAAATCTACCGGTACCCTCAACAGATGGATCGAAAAATATAAACACAAATCCTGTATCGATGAGTTCACTATATACCAGCGAATCACCAAAGATATAGGCGAACCGAAAATTTTCCAGAACTTCTTCAGGGTTAGTTCTTTCGGTCAATACAGCGCTTGCGTTTGCATCAACATTGCCGAGCTCGGGAGCAAAAGGATTTACGCAAGCAAGCAGTTGGATTACAAATATGAAGAATAATTTTTTCACTGAGCCCGCGCCTTCATTTCGCTCCATGTGGGTAAATCCAATGTGTCGGTCTTGCTACTGAAAGTCAGGTCTTCCCAGCGGTAAATCGACCAATTCCCATTAGAATCCTCCGACATTCGTATTTTGGAAATCCCTCTCATATTCGTCGGTACATTGATTAATTCATGCTCTATTTGCAGATCATAAACTTCATCGAACAGAGCCGTATCCGATGGAATTGAAGGCTCCACAAAAGTAGTGAACACTAAACGCGATAAAGCGCCGGTAGGTAGTGATGAGTTCGAAAAAATGA
>CBDUTM010000227.1:0-3975 GCA_965369985.1 uncultured bacterium
CCCAGGGGGTCGGCAGCGAAATCTTCCAATTCTTCGTGTTTAGGATCGGGGTTATCAAAAAAGTAGTTAAACAATTTAGTAGAATCTTCCGGCGGCAGCTGAAAAGTTTGCTGGAATTTCTCAAAATGTCTTTCTCTCGGTAATGATGTCTCCCATTCTCTATTCGACAACCGGCCGTCTACGGTCAGATCCCATAGGACACTGTACCTTTGCAGGAAAAGCGAACTTATCAGAGCACTTAATTTTGGATTGGAAGAGTTAAGTTTGTATCCGAAATCCGGGTTTAGCATATCTTCAATATGCTGTAGTTCATGTCTCAGATATCCGACCATCTTATCCTGATCGCAGAATCGTTCCGGTGTTAATGTTAGTAGGATCGATGTGTTGTTTTTATCATTATCAGCTGATTTTTCGTTTTTCCGAAATAATTCGGCGCCTTCCTTCTTCTTAGCCGGTGCCTGAATAATTACTATTCGGTCAACATTTGATAGAATAAGAGGATATGAATTCAGTGAGCGCATTAATGGAGCATCCAGTTTCAGCTTTGCATACCAGGATAAGTGAAAATCTTGAAAGGCTGCTTCTCTTTGCTCACCGTCCTTTATAGCATATAGTTTGTCCCGTTCCTTCCGAAAAGCGACCTCTTCTTCTTTGCCTGTTACGAAGCGCATCACAACTTCTTCGATCAATGTTGGTGAATATTCGAAGAGAGATTTTAGATCGACAGACATCAGTGAGATTGTTGCTCCATTGGGTCTACCTCTCCCGCCAATTCCTTTACATCGCCGTTAAATTCACAATCGAAACATTCGTCCACTTCCACGTTGGACCTGAGCTGAAGTTTCTCCGACCCCGATTTTAAATCAAACTTTGCGCACTCGCTTAAAATGAAATTCTGCAGCAGTCTGCCGAGATTACCATAAAATCCCTTAGGGTCCTCCTTTATACAAAGGTGACTGAACGTCGGAGTAAACCTCGCCAGATGGTCTTTCAGAAACGATCGCTCGGCCTTCAGGGTCTCCTTCAACATCGCCGATTTAGCATTTTCGATCGCATATGCTTCTTTTCTCGAAAGAAAACACATGAATTCCAATTCGCAGCTGATATGATCGATTCTCTCGTGCGCATCAGTGTTGATTTCCAGACCGAATGCTTTTAAGAACCCGGTGATATCCGCTAACTGTTGCGGCTGCTGGAAAAGACTCTTATCGCCAAATTCCGTCTCGTACGGAGGCACACTTGAACGGGCACTGTGACCGAATAAATTGTAGTACCTACTTTCCAATTTATCTTCTAACTCAGCATCCACTTTTTCTTTGAGATTCGAGACGTCTTCCGCAAGATTCTCGTCTATTTTTGATGCCAAATTAGCAAACATCAAGTTCTGTTTAGCCGATATGAGCCTATTAATCGTCACTTCCCCCGGCGGTCGGAATCCGATAGTTAATGCCTCGTAAATACCACTTCTGCAAAGAGCAGTTTCAGCTTCATTCATATTATTATTATCATTCATCTTCAGTGCCTCATTAAATTGAGTTTGCATATTTTTTTGGTCTTTCGTAAACCGGTTCGTCAATGGTAGTACGGAAAAGTTCTTCTCCCTCCTGACCATACGCAATGACCGTATCGTTGTAAATATTGACCGGTTTACCCCTGATAGTACCCTCGTATATTTTGGGTCCTTTCTCAAATTCGTAACTGAATATTATTCGATTTGAACGCCTGAATAGTTGCAGCACCGCAAGAAGCTCTCTGCTCGGATGCATATAATTTTCTATAGCCTGATCTACTCCTGGACCGAACATTTGTTTGAGATATTTTCTCGGTACCCATCTTGGCGGTATGTAAAACCCGTTTGGCGATGTGCCGAACTGCGAGTAAAGCGGAAGCGCAACTTTTGCTTCATGAATCAAATAATAGAGCGGATTAGACCGATCTTTCATCCAGGTACCGTCTTTGTTCATCTTTACCAATCCCTGCATTCTAATCTGTCCGATACAGGATGCCATACAACGGGTTTCCATCGGAGTACCATCCGACTCCGGATCGCTTCCTTCAACACGAGGGTAACATCCAACGCACTTTTCAGTGATCCTGGTATTACCTCTATACATTGCTTTTTTATAAGGACATGCTTCCACGCACTTCCGATAACCGCGGCATTTTGACTGGTCGATCAAGACTATTCCATCTTCAGGTCTTTTGTAGATCGCCTCACGAGGGCACGCAGCCAAACAAGCCGGATAGCTGCAATGATTACAAATTCTAGCCAGATAGAAGAACCACGTTTTATGTACCGGCAGCTCAACACCCTCTTTATCAAATTCGTTGATCTTTCCGATTTTTCCCTGCGGGTTATCCTCATAAATATTCGGCGAGTTCCATTCATGATCTTCAGGCAGATATCCTAAAACCCGGGAGCTGTTCGGCAACAATCTTTTTTTGATCGCCTCGAAGATCGTCTTCCCTTCAAACACGAATTTTCCGTTTTTCTTTAACCAGTTTTGTTTCCCAGGATTTGCTTCATCAAGGAGTTTGAGGATCTTCGCATCCCAGAATTGTGGGTATCCGCCGTACGGTTTGGTTTCCACATTAGCCCACCACATCTGTTCCTGTCCTTTGCTGAATGTCCATGTGGATTTGCATGCCATAGTACATGTCTGACATGCGATGCAGCGGTTTATATTGAATACAAATGCGAACTGGCGATCCGGATATGCTCCGATATACGGATAATCCATTTCTCGATTTATCTGCCAATTTTTAACTTTAGGCACAGTACTCCTCCTTATTCTGACAATACATTAAATTTTTATAATTGTTCTTTCTCATGCCTTATTCTTTATCCGATGCATTCTTGCTTATATGATCAATTATCCTGACGTTTCCCCATACAGCGACGCATTCATCCACGATAGATTCGATCTCTTCAGCTCCAAGCTGGAGATAAGCGCGATGAGCGCCCGCGTATTCTTTTTTGTTGAAGATTTTCATCAGCTGTTCTTTATTCTTGCCGAGTCGCGCGAACTCCTCCGCGAATACGTAAGCCATATCTTTTGCGGCATCTTCATCAACATCAAGTTCAACACCTACTAAGACATTAGGATCGCTGGGATCCGGATCATTATATGGCATTTCCTCTCCTTCTATTCTTTTATGTCGATCAATACGCCGGCCATATATCTTTTCATGAACTCGCTCTCATTATCCGGAGTGAATCCTGTTGTGGCCGGTTGCCAAATTCCAAGCGCTCCCATTCCTCCGTCTTCAGCTTTTGTTACCTTGACAAGCGTTTCCTTCGGAACCGTGTTTATCGCGTGATTGTCCGCTTCACCGCCGAATATGAACCCCATATAGGCTTTTGTCTTATGGAAAAGGGTATCGGTTTGGTGCATCGGCATATGCCAGTTGCGTGTTATCGACTGTTGGGATCCGTAACGCAGATTAGCCTGATATCCCGTATTGGCGGACAAAGCGCGTCCGTCAGGTCGTGATTCATGAGCCCTCACACTTTTTTCTGTAGCGATGAATGGAGCATGCTTCATCATTACGATGTTGTAGGGATAAGCGTGAGTGTATTTGGCT
Source organism: uncultured bacterium (assembly GCA_965369985.1). Classification (GTDB taxonomy): domain Bacteria; phylum Fidelibacterota; class SORT01; order SORT01; family SORT01; genus JACZTG01. Next base: position 3,586 of record CBDUTM010000227.1, read on the forward strand.
CTTAACATGCACCTTGAAACCCGATAGAAGAAATCACCCGGTTTAGCTCCGATATATGGTCGATCGGCAGGATTTGCGTCTACGTAAACATAATCGCCGTCTTCTATACCGAGGTCACGAGCTGCCGCAGGATTAAGATGGATCTGATGCTCGCCTACGCTTGGCGATCGCTTGTCCAGCCTGTACGGATCACCGAAATTCGAATCGTACAGCATGTGCCAGTCAACATTTGACCAACCACTATGAACTCTGTGGCGGGTCTTTGGAGTTAAGCAGTAAAACTTGAACCCTTTCTCCCAGAGGAAGTTTTTCGTCCTTCTCGCTCTCTTCCAACCCATTTTAATGTTCCGAATCGTCCGGTCATCCCAATGCTTTGCGTCTTGGGAAATA
>CBDUTM010000228.1:0-3971 GCA_965369985.1 uncultured bacterium
TTTCATCTGAACCCCGAGCCGCTTGTCGGTCTTGGGAAATTTCTCAAAATCCCACCGCGGAACTTTCACAACAACATAATCAAGTGTCGGTTCAAAACTCGCCGGCGTTTCTCCCGTGATGTCATTGACGATCTCATCGAGCGTGTAGCCTATCGCCAATTGCGCCGCTATCTTTGCGATGGGAAAGCCTGTAGCTTTGCTGGCAAGGGCAGAACTCCTCGAAACGCGCGGATTCATTTCTATAACCATCATATCTCCGTTTTTCGGATTGATGGCGAACTGAATGTTTGAGCCGCCTGTTTCCACTCCTATCTCACGGATGAGCGCGATGGATTTGTCTCTCATTTCCTGATATTCCACATCGGACAATGTTTGCTGCGGCGCCACGGTTATGCTGTCTCCCGTGTGGACTCCCATAGGATCAAAATTTTCTATCGAGCAGACTATCACTACGTTATCCGCTCTGTCCCTCATCACTTCCAGCTCATATTCTTTCCAACCGATTATTGACTGCTCGATCATCAGCTCCGAAACCGGACTTGCTGTTAAACCCCATTCTACCTGAGTTTTATACTCTTCCATATTATACGCCGTGTTTCCGCCTGAACCGCCAAGTGTAAACGCAGGTCGAATGATCACCGGGAATCCGATCTTTTCAATTAGCTTTTCTGCTTCTTCCCATGACCGCGCAATGTCACCTAACGGGACTTTCAAGCCCACAGCCGCTGCCGCCTTTTTGAACAGATCTCTGTCTTCTGCTTTTTTAATCGCTTCTAATTTTGCGCCTATCAACTCAACATTATGTTCAGCTAAGAAACCCGATTCCGCAAGCTCTACCGCAACGTTCAATCCTGTCTGACCGCCCATCGTCGGTATGATAGCATCGGGTTTTTCTTTCTTTATCACTTCTTCGAGAACTGCCGCCGTTATAGGCTCAACGTAAGTGGCATCGGCGATTTCCGGGTCTGTCATTATCGTTGCGGGGTTACTGTTGACCAGGATAACCCTTATTCCTTCGCTTTTCAGAACTTTGCACGCTTGTGTTCCGGAATAGTCGAATTCAGCTCCCTGCCCGATCACGATGGGGCCGGAACCGATGATCAAAACGGATTTTGGCTTTGCGGGTTTCAACTGCCGTTCTCCTTCATCAGATCGATAAACCGGTCAAACAGATATCGGCTGTCGTGCGGACCCGGTGAGGCTTCGGGATGATATTGCACCGAGAACACAGGCAAAGTTTTATGCCGCAATCCTTCTATCGTTCCGTCGTTCAGGTTTAGATGCGTGATCTCTATCTCATCTTCATTTATTGATTCCGGCGATACGGCGAATCCATGATTTTGGACTGTGATCTCCACTTTTCCCGTGGATAGATCCTTGACCGGATGGTTCGCTCCCCGATGCCCGAATTTAAGTTTATAGGTTTCAGCTCCCAACGATAATGCAAGCAATTGATGCCCGAGACTAATTCCAAACAGAGGAATTTTTCCCACTAATTCAGTAATGTTTTCGATGGCGTAACCCACGGCAGCAGGATCGCCCGGTCCGTTTGACAGCAGAACTCCATCAGGATCAAGTTTTAATATATCGTCAGCCGATGTATTTGCCGGAAGGATCGTCAGTTTGCACTCTCTCTTCAGAAGCTCCTGCGGGATATTCCCCTTTATCCCAAAATGAAGCACGGCGACATGATATTTTGCGTCATCATTTCCTATGGAACGTGACTCCTCTGAACTGACCGAGGAAGCAAGTTCAGATCCTTCCATCTGTCCGGAATTCATAACTTTTACCACTAATTCTTCATCAGAGAGTTCAGAAGTTGTAATCATACATCGCATCGCACCCGCCTCACGTATCTTTCGGGTTACGGCGCGTGTATCAATACCCTGTAAACCAGTTATATCATGGCGTTTAAGAAATTCATCCAGCGGCTCCTCAGAACGATAATTGCTCGGAATATCAGATAATTCCTTCACGATATATCCTCTCAGGAAAGGTTTTTCTGATTCCATATCTTCGCTGTTCACACCGTAATTGCCGATGTGAGGATATGTCATCATCACTATCTGCCCGGCGTATGACGGGTCCGTGATAATTTCCTGATAGCCGGACATTGATGTATTAAAAACTATCTCGCCGAAGGCATCTTTTTCTGATGCGAATGATTTTCCGCTGAAGATTGATCCGTCCTCTAATATAAGACGAGCCTTCAGGATAATATTCTCAGTGGGTTTGAAAATGAAAAATAAAAACGAATAGTAGCAGGTGTCGGGTCTGGGATATTAGCCATTCCGGGCACCATATCCCGCTAATTTTTAGCAGGTAAAATGAACAAATACATTAAACAAATATTAATAGATAGATTCGAATAACACAAGTAGAAATTATTCAGCGCGGAAGTATCGTCCTTCGGGATGGTGGAACACTATAGCGCTCACCGATGCTTCCGGCTCCATCATGAATCCTGATGTGAGGCGAACACCCACATTTTCCTCCGGCTTGAGAAGATCGAACAGTTTAGTCTGATCTTCAAGATCGGGGCAGGCGGGATATCCGAATGACAACCGCACGCCTCTGTATGCTGTTTTGAACATCTCCTTTAGAGTAATATCCTCTTTATCGGGAGTCCCCCACTCATCTCTAATTTTCTTATGAACCAATTCAGCCAACGCTTCTGCGGTCTCTATCGCCAATACCTGCAAAATAAAGCTATCAAGCAATTTCCCTTCTTCTTTCCATTTGAGGGCGACTTCATTCGGTTCTTTTCCACTGGTAGTCAGGAACATCGCGATAGCATCATCTTTTCCTTCAGGCGCGACCCAATCCGCAGCACACGAAAAGGGTTCTTTATCCTGCCTCGGCATTTTAATCTCAACATCTCCGCTTCCATTATTCCAGATTATGCTGTCGCCTACAGACCATGAATTAACCCACTGATACAATGCTTTAGGCTGAAACCAATCACTTTCTTTAGCGATCTCTTTTATCCGTCTTACAGCGCTTCTGACTTTTTGCGCCTGCTTATCCTCTGAATCGGATAGCCGCGCTTCCGGTCGTGCAAGACCGAGATGTTTCCCATATAGCATTTTCTTATTTATATATGAAAAAATTTCCTCAAGGTCGTCAGGGACAAAAAGGTGTGTTTCAAAATCGGGTGCTTTTGGAATATCTGTCTCCTGCCATCCCACACTGATCTTCTCTACTTTTTCCTTTTTCCCGGATACTTTTTCTTTTTTACGCTCCAAACGGTTCGTTTGATCTTCCCTCCAGGATTCGTATAGATCATCTCTTTCAGCAGGGTTTTGAATTGTATGACAAAGCGTTAACCCTTTCATGGCATCTTCAGCGTAAAACGCTATGTTATCGTAAGATGTGGAGATCCTTGTTAGAGTAAAATCTTTTGTCAACGCCGCGCCGCCTACAACCAATGGCGTCTCGATGCCTACATTTTTTAGATCTTCCGCGGTTGTGACCATCATCTGAGCGGATTTTACCAACAACCCTGAAAGTCCGATGATATCAGGATCATGCTCCCGAACTGCTTCAATAAGTTTCTCCGGTGGGATTTTTATTCCGAGATTAATTACTTCATAACCATTGTTTGAAAGTATCATATCCACGAGATTTTTTCCAATATCGTGAACATCTCCCTTCACGGTAGCAAGAAGTATCTTACCTCTGCTTTGTGCTTTCTCACCTGCGGGGAGTTTTCCCTCAAGATAACTGACAGCTGCTTTCATAACTTCCGCGCTTTCCAATACTTCAGCTATGATAAGTTGATTTGCCCCGAACCGTTCACCGACAATTGCCATCCCGTCCATCAACGGACCGTTGATTATCTCCAACGGCGCAGTTTCTTTCAAAGCCTCATCGAGATTTTCAATCAGATTCTCGCGCACACCTTCTATCACAGCGTATTCAAGCCGTCCCCGGTGAACGATGGACGCTTCTCCGCACCGTATGTACTCTAC
>CBDUTM010000229.1:0-3930 GCA_965369985.1 uncultured bacterium
TTAATCGGATTGAACAAAAAAAATTGCCAGCCCGACTTATGTCTGGCGGGGCTGCCTGATAAATAACATTCGCGAAGTATGAAGATACTCGCAGATCAGAAACAGAAATCTCGACTATTGACTAATCTTTTGATTATCAATATCTTAATAAGCTATTAAACAGTATTTATTATCATATGAATCGTAAAGACATTATTCAAAATAATCTGAAAAACCTACCGTCGGTTGATCTGGTGCTGACGCAGCAGGAACTTGTCGGACTTAAACTGCCGCACGAATTGATATTGTCAGAAATACAGCGGCTGATAGAGATTGAACGTAACAAGATGATGGATGACGGCGAATCGATTGACGTCACAAAGGAATCACTGGCAAAGGGGGTAGCTGATAAAGTTTCGGATTCACTTCGCAGAAACTATCTTCCGAGCCTTCGAAAGGTCATCAACGCAACCGGAGTGATCCTACATACAAACTTAGGAAGGGCGCCTCTATCAACGAGTGCCGTAAAGCGCATGGGCGAGATCGCAGGCGGTTACACGAATCTTGAAATAGATCTCGAAAGTGGAAAACGCTCCGACCGGACGCTGCATATCGAGCGACTGCTCACTTCGCTAACAGGTGCAGAATCTGCAGCGATTGTGAATAATAACGCTGCAGCTGTTTTGCTCAGTATAAACTCTCTGGCGTATAAAAAAGAATTTATAGTCTCTCTCGGTCAGTTGGTGGAGATTGGGGGGTCGTTCCGTATGCCTGATGTGATGGAAAGAGCCGGAACACGGATGATAGAAGTAGGAACTACAAATCGTACTCATTTGAAAGATTTCAAGAATGCAATAAATGACGAAACAGGTGCGATCATCTTAGTTCATACAAGCAATTATAAGATATCGGGATTTACAAACTTTCCGGGTCATTCGGAAATCGTTGACTTAGCGCACGAGAATTCAATTCCGGTCATATACGACCTCGGAAGCGGTGCGTTAACGGATATCACTGAATTCGGTTTGCCTCCGGAGGAACTTGTTTCATCAGTTCTTAAATCAGGTGTGGATATTCTGACTTTCTCCGGTGATAAATTGCTCGGAGGTCCGCAGGCAGGGCTTCTGGTCGGTTCTACGGATATGATCAAGAAGTGTAAAGAAAATCCGATGATGAGAGTGCTTCGCTGCGATAAAGTCACACTTACCGCAATGGAAGAAACTTTGAAGCTATTTGCGGACACGGAATCGTTATCAGAAAATCACACCGTGTATTCCCTTTTTTCTAAGTCCATCGAAGACTTGACCGGGAGAGCGGAGAGCATTGTCGCTGAATCAGCAGACATAATTAACGAAGATTATTCATTGGAGATCGTGGATGCTTCGGGGGAAGCGGGCAGCGGTTCGCTCCCTGTTGCGGAGCTTCCAAGTATCGCAATCAGAATTCGATCTGATTCAATAAGTATGGATAAGACAGCCCGCGATTTCAGACTGCTTGCTGTTCCCGTCATCGGCTACATCAAAGAGAACGCATTTTATCTTGATATGAGGACGCTGCTTGAGGAAGATATTGCATTGCTGAGCAAGTCGGTGAAAGAGGTATTGGGCAAAAAATGAGCCACATTGTAATCGGAACAGCAGGGCACATTGACCACGGAAAGACGGCATTGGTCAAGGCGCTTACCGGAACCGATACCGACAGGCTTCCTGAAGAAAAATCCCGCGGCGTGACGATAGATATCGGATTCGCGTTTCTTGGCGATGAAATCACAATAATTGATGTGCCGGGGCATGAGCGATTCATTAAGAATATGGTTACCGGAATCTCGTCAATTTCGTATGTGATCTTAGTGATAGCAGCGGATGATGGAGTGATGCCGCAGACAAGGGAACACCTGGATATACTGAATATTTTAGGCGTAAAAGAGGGGTGCGTGGTACTGAATAAAACCGATCTTGTGAAGCCCGATTGGCTCGATTTAGTGGAAACAGACATAAAAACGCTTTTGAAAGGAACATTTCTTGAGAAGGCAATGATATTGAGAGCGTCATCTGTAACTGGCGATGGCATAGAGGATATTGAGAAACACTTAAAGAACATTATTGCCGTGATAAAAGATAAAACAGATAAAGGATACTTCCGATTACCGATCGATCGCGCTTTTTCTGTAAAGGGATTTGGAACTGTCGTGACAGGAACTGTGATATCCGGTTCAGTGAAAAAGGGTGATCTTCTTGATGCGCTCCCGGGCGGCGTAGAAGTGAAAGTACGCGGAATTCAAAAGCATAATCTTGACGCAGAATCGGCGGAGATAGGAGAAAGAGCGGCGCTTAATCTTTCGGGTGTAAACCTAACTGAAGTCGGACGAGGTCACCACTTGGCAGAGACGGGATATTTGCATTCCACCTCCCTCTTTGAAGCACGAATTGAGCTCCTTCAAAATGCTCCCAAAAAGTTAAGTAATCGAAATCGAGTTCGATTGCATCTCGGGACGGGAGAAGTGATGGGCAGAGTATCTATTTTTGGTGGCAAAGATATCGAACCGGGCGAGAGTGGGTTGGTTCAGATCTTCCTCGAAAAAGAATCGGCTGTTTCTGTCGGGGACAAATTTATTATGAGAAGATATTCACCTTCTTTAACTATCGGAGGCGGAATGGTTCTCCAAATTTCTAACATACGGTATAAAAGAAGTGATAAATATATTCAGAATCTTCTCTCTCAATTAACTGAAGGAGATGATCTCAAGTCTGCAGAATTGATCGCAAAGGAGTGCCGCCAAAACGGTATCACCGCAAAGGAGCTCGGAATAAAATTGGGCGTTTCATCAACTCTTGGGTCGAGGTTGCTGAAAGATTTGTCAAAATCAGGAAAATTGCTGGTTTTGGAGGGTGAATCCAAGGAAAGATATTATTCTTCGGGAGTGCTTGATGAACTGAAAGATCAATTATATGAGCAGATCAACTTATTATTAAAGAAGGATCCCTTATCCGGCGGCATTAAGAGTGTTGAGATAAAAGAACAGTTAGAATTGCCAAACAAAGTATTTGAGCAGATAGTCGGGCAACTTATAAGCGAAAATAAAATTGTAAAAAATGGGGATCTGATTTCGAGAGTTGGAACCGGAAATGAAAGATCCGATGAAGAAACAGAGGATTTGGAAAAAGTCTTAATGTCCAGAAACTACAATGCTTTTACAACGGATGAATTATCCGGGGAAATAGGCAGAGAGAAAAAAGAAACTTTCCAACTGATCAAACGACTTATATCAAATGGAAAAGCGATCAGGCTTGATGGTGATTATTTTCTACACAATAATCTTCTTGAAAATCTCAAGAATATGGTGATAAAGCATTTCGACGATAATGAAGAACTGACCGTATCAGATATCAAGCAGATCACCGATGTATCAAGGAAGTTCGCCATTCCATTATTGCTCTGGTTAGATGACAATGAGGTAACCCGTCGTAACGGAAATGTTAGGATAAAAGCCTGATATGAAATCGAATATAAATGCAGAATCCACCCCTCTGATGCGGCAGTATTCGAAGATCAAAGCCGAACACCCCGACTCAATTCTTCTCTACAGAATGGGAGATTTCTACGAGACGTTTGATGAAGATGCAAAAATCACCGCAAAAGTTTTGGGAATCACGCTGACCGCCCGCGCAAACGGTAAAGCCGGAAAAGTAGCTCTAGCCGGATTCCCGTGGCACTCGCTTGATTCATATCTGCACAAATTGATCAAAGGCGGGTACAAGGTGGCGATCTGCGAACAGGTGGAAGACCCTGCTACTGCCAAAGGGATAGTAAAAAGGGAAGTGGTGGAAGTCGTTACTCCCGGTTCGGCGGTTTCTGATAAGATGCTTGACGAAGGAAGAAATAATTATATTGCAGCGATCACTATAATGGAAAATGAGGTTGGGCTTGCCTGGGCAGATGCTTCCACAGGCG
>CBDUTM010000230.1:0-3927 GCA_965369985.1 uncultured bacterium
CACGCCAAGGAGAGTATTATGCATCCTCCCGCTTTTCAGTGCAGCTGTCAGCTCCTCAATGGCTTGAGGCTGGTCGCCGCTAGGAACTAAATTCGTTTTTAAATTAAATTGTGCCATTCTGACATATTTTTAGTTATTAAGCTGGTAATATAACCTGTTATTGGCTTTGTAGCAAGAAAGATTGGCATATTATTCTTACTTAGGTGGTATTCCGGTGAGAATACAGTGAAATCACATATAAAGCATCTTGCTCATCAGAGCATGTTCTATTCCGGAATTTTCCTGAACTCGTAAGACTAAAATATAAATTCCAGGTGACAGGAATACATTAGATTCTACCGGATTCCAGTTAACTTCGTATCCACCTATATCTCTCGATTCATTTAAGATCGTAGCGACTAAAGCGCCATCGGTACTGTATACTTCCATTATGACTTTAGCGGGCTGAGGAATGAAAAATTTGATACTGCTATTTATTGTAAATGGTTCAGGCGAGCTCTTGATCAACCTAATACTGCTTATGCTTTCTGAAATGGGAAAATCATACCGCTTAACTTTAAGTTTCTGATTTTTGTTACCCCACAAACTTTTAAAGATGTGATCGAATATTTGTGAGCTGCTGGTAAATGAAGAACTTCCATTGGGTTTATGAACTGACTCCAATCCGAAGCCAAGCACAGCATAGCTTCCACCATCTTTTTTATCCACTATCACTCCAGCCGCGATCTTCTCATTAGTATCATAAAATATAAAAGGGCTGGAATTCTCGGCGAATTCGATCGCGTCGGGATCAAGTTGATTATCCGCTCCTGTCACTCCGGATATTGTAGTATAAATCGGCATCCCGGAAGCGTTTGAATTATAAAGAAGAAGCTCATTTCTATTTCCGGCGAACTTTAGTCCATCGGCTTTAAAGGGTTCATAATCATCCAAAAATTCTAATATTTTTTGTCCAGTATATATAACATGCCCACCATTCTTTAAGAACTCGTTCAACTCAACGAGTAGTGACGTAACAGACACAAATGGAATAACATCACCGGAATAAATTATGATAGTTTTATAGCCCAATAAATTGAAAAAATAATTCTTATTGATATCTTTATCCCACTGATGAAATGAATAAGTAAGCTCTAGGCTGTCAAGCGCAGATGTATAATACGTCAGCAGCTTATCGTTATTATCGAGAGAAATAATCCCGACATCAGCTATACTTACGAATACAGGCTGTAACGAGACGGCATCAGCACTAACGCTCTGATTTAATTTTGTGATCGCATAAGGAAAGTCAGGAAACACTTTCAAATCAAATTTTCCGGGAACTAATTCTATAGTATAGTTGCCATCATCTGCTGGGATAGCTGTTGTAAACATCTCTTCTTCCATATAATATTCGATTCTTCCTATTCTAGGTGAATCTGAAGTGCTGATAAGCTTACCTGAAACTAGAACCCGTTTTTTGGGTACCAGAGAAAAATCGGCTGTGTGGATGTTCTTCCCACGCAAATTTGCGATGACTGAATCCGAATAGAATTTAATCCCATCGATTTTAATTACTGCATCTTCAGATATTACCCTGGCGAAATACTTTCCCAGTTCATCAGTTTCAACGGTTTTTGTTTCTGATTCTGTGGTAATCACCACACTTATCAGAGGTTCCGGAGACCTTGTACCGGCTAATGTAACAACTCCCCGAACTTCAGTAGTTCCCATATTTAGAGCAGCATTTGCAATATTTATATCAAAATCTGAATATTCCGTACCAGATGAAACATATTTCAGAACATCATACCGTTTGTTTAGCAACGCTTTATCGTTATCGTTCCTTAACAGCGCAAGTGTTGCGGCTACATACCCTAAAGAGACCAGATCGCTAAAATAAACAGATCCGTCTGTCGTATGTAACAGCTGCGGTGCCTTTACTACATTATCTGGCGTTTTTAAATCTTTAGAATAGCCTTGTATAAATAATCCGGGAAGATCACTAATAATAGCTGATGAATTTTCGGGATACATCATTAAAAATGCTGTTTGTGATGCCTCAATGGCTCTGATCGCGTTCCAAAGTGGCATGAGGTCTTCTCCAAACTTCAAATTCCAGGTCATAGCGATGATATCAGGTTTTTTGATATTATCATTTACGTTCATCAATTTATCTAATGTTATAAGAACATCGGAAAGTGGTGTGCCGAAAGTATTATTAAACAGCGGAACGTACAGTATATCAGAATCAATAGCTATTCCCAGGTTATCCCAGTTATCTCGCCATCCGATAGCAGATACGGTCAACCAATCCCAATTGGCAGAATTTTCATCATTGATTAATCTATCATCAACTTGAATTACATTAATGTTATCAGGGCTGTACGGATAATATGTCGGAAGATTGCCGCCTATAATACTTATTCGTCTTCCTGCACCGTTATTGAATTTAGGTATATTGCCGGACATTTTCATATTCCGTATCTGCGACTGAAGCAGATGGTAAAGTGAAGTATCTATCGGGACCGGCTCAACGCTTCGATTGAATAAGTTAAAATCGTTGAATATCTCTGATATGTTATCATTCTTGGATAATATATTTATGACGCTGTCTGTCGTGGTAACAATAACCGCGTCAATAAGCCAAAGCGGTATATAATTTGCGATATCGCCCCTATCCTGTAATTTTCTCAAAACGGGCAGAAAACTTCTTTGACTCAGGGTAGATTTTTCTCTTATTGCACGCAATACAGTAATACCTGTAACATCTAAATCAGAGCGGTTTTCTGTAAAATATCCTGCATAATCTCTGGATTCATCATCAGATTCCAGAGAAAGTATGAAAGTTCTAAATTCTGTATTTTGTCCGGATAAATCCGAAGAGAAGATTAATGATGCTATGATTATAACGAATGTTCTCAACGTAAAGCCCCGTCTTTGAAAGGATTCTACAGAAAATCTAAATTAAAATATTGTTAAACCAACTTTGCTTGCACATCGTATGCGGATGCCGAGATGATGCGGGCATTCACAAATGAACCGGCGTCCAACTTTTCATCTAATATCACAATGTTATCAATTTCCGGTGCGTCCTTGTAGCACCTGCCGATTGACAGCCCTTCATTGTCTTTATATTCATCAATTAACACCTTAAAGTTCTTTCCAATCATATCTTCATTCTTACGCTGAGAAATTTCTTGCTGCAATAACATTATCTTATCCATTCTTTCGGTTTTTAGCTCTTTGGAGACATCATCATCAAGAAAAATAGCAGGAGTACTCTCTTCATGAGAATATGTAAATACCCCAAGCCTGTCAAATTCAGCTTCTTCAATAAAGTCGTATAGTTCCTGAAATTCTTCTTCACTTTCCCCCGGATAACCGACTATTATCGAAGTTCTGAGTGAAATGTCGGAATTAAATTTTCTAATATACTTCGATAACTTCCTTATTTTTGAACCGTTAGATCCCCTGCGCATTGATTTCAATATTCTGTCATTGATGTGTTGAATTGGCATATCAATATAATTACATACATTCTCAATGGAATGCACCGCATTTGTTAATTCTTCACTTATATGCGATGGGTGAGCATACATCAGCCTAATCCATTCCACTCCGCTAACTTTACTGAGTTCCCGAACAAGGTCATGAATTTTAACTCCCCCGCTGCCATTATTTTGAAGATCCCATCCGTAAGTTGTCAGGTCTTGCGAAATTAAGATTACTTCCTTTATACCGTTTTTCACTAAAGTTTCAGTCTCTTCTAATAAAGATTCGACGCTCCGACTTTTTTGCAACCCTCTCATCATCGGTATAGCGCAAAAACTACACTCATTGTCACACCCTTCCGCAATTTTCAAATAAGCGTAATATTTCTTTTCATTGAGTAGTCTCCGTCCGGGACGCGCAAAATGAGCAGCTTCAGGATCGCCAAGATAGGTA
>CBDUTM010000231.1:0-3912 GCA_965369985.1 uncultured bacterium
TTCAGAGATATGTAGATATTTAGAAGCTTTTATTTCTTGGCGGAAATTTTCAGTCTGTTATTAGCTCTTTCAATTGCTGCCCTGGCTCGTGAGTAATCCAATTCAGCATCTTTTTCCATAAGCCGTTCGTTCGCTCTGTCTAATGCTTTTTGAGCTCTTTCAACATCTATATCCCCAGGAACTTCCGCTGTTTCCACGAGAAACAAAACTTTTTCCCGCTGCACTTCGCAGTAACCTCCGCTTGTTGCTAGCAAAAGCTCTTTGTTCTCTGTGTCAATTCTCAACTCACCCGGTTTAAGAGCCATTATTGCAGGAATATGTCTCGCCAATATACCGAATTTTCCCTCCAAGCCTGTAGCACGAACATGTCGCACACTATCATATGTGCGGATCGATATGGGTGTTACGACTTCAACTGCAAAGTTATCTGCCATACTGTTATTCGTTCTCCCTTATCTTCTTCGCCTTTTCCACAGCTTCGTCTATCGTACCGACCATATAAAAAGCCTGTTCGGGGAGGTCATCCATTTCACCCTGGATAATAGCGTCAAAGCCGGCGACACTGTCTTCCATTTTTACATAGCGACCGTCAATTCCGGTGAACACTTCAGCGACAAAGAACGGCTGGGAAAGAAACTTCTGTACTTTCCTTGCCCTTGTTACTGCTAATTTATCGTCATCTGAAAGTTCGTCCATACCGAGGATCGCGATAATGTCCTGAAGATCCTTATACTTTTGCAGAATTTCCTGAACGTCCATGGCAACACGATAGTGATTCTCTCCCAATATATTCGGATCCAACAGCGTAGAAGTAGAATCAAGCGGGTTAACAGCAGGATAGATCGCGAGCTCAAATATTGCCCTGTCCAACACTGTTGTAGCGTCAAGATGGGCGAATGTTGTCGCAGGAGCCGGATCTGTTATATCATCAGCAGGAACATAAATTGCCTGGACGGAAGTTATCGAGCCTTTATTTGTCGATGTAATTCGTTCCTGTAAATTTCCCATTTCCGTAGCCAGCGTGGGCTGATAACCTACAGCGGATGGCATTCTACCGAGCAATGCGGAAACTTCTGAACCTGACTGCACAAAACGGAAGATGTTGTCGATAAACAGAAGAACATCCTTTCCTTCTTCATCCCTGAAATACTCCGCTACCGTGAGAGCAGACAGACCAACTCGCATTCTTGCGCCCGGAGGTTCATTCATCTGTCCGAACACTAAAGCGGTCTTATCAATAACACCGGATTCTTTCATCTCAAGGAAAAGATCATTCCCTTCTCTTGTTCGCTCTCCGACACCCGCAAACACTGAATACCCACCATGCTCAGTAGCAATATTTCGGATCAGTTCCTGGATCAGAACAGTTTTACCAACACCTGCTCCACCGAACAAACCGGTTTTTCCGCCTTTCATATAAGGCTCAAGGAGATCTACTACTTTAATTCCTGTTTCAAACGGCTCCGGCGATGTGGAAAGTTCGCTGAATTCCGGCGCATGACGATGTATAGGGAGCCTCATCTTCGCCTTGATCGGACCTGCTTCGTCAATAGGGTTACCCAGGAGATCTGTCATTCTGCCAAGCACCTCCGGACCTACGGGAACGGTGATCGGTCCGCCCGTGTCCACCACTTCATCGCCGCGAACAAGTCCTTCTGTGGAATCCATCGCTACTGTTCGAACAACCGACTCACCAATGTGCTGCTCAATTTCTAAAACGAGGTCATTTTCTTCTCTCGCTATTTTTAATGCCTGAAATATCGGAGGTATCTCACCGTCACTGAAATCAACGTCCACAACGGGACCCATTACCTGAAGTACTTTACCTTTATTCATTACGGTTCCTTGAATTATCTACAGCTAAATTTTTAATTATTTAACGCCTCCGCTCCGCCAATTATATCGAGGAGGTCGCTCGTTATCGAAGCCTGTCTCGCTTTGTTAAATGATAACTGAAGTTCATCTATCATTTCATTTGCCGCATCTGTTGCGTTTTCCATTGCCGTCATTCGTGCTCCCTGTTCAGAAGCATTCGATTCGAGTAGAATTCTCCACATCTGAACAACCAGAAATTTTGGAACGATTGCATTAACCACAGCTTCAACAGACGGTTCAAATAACATATCGCCACCCAGGCTAACACTATCTTCCTCCTCCTCAGTTTCATCACCTGCTCCGGGCATAAAATCTTCTCTTGCGTCACCCGGCTTAAGCGGTAAAAAACGCTCGGCGATCAATTCTTGCCTTACCGCTGATTTAAATTCATGATAGACAACATCTACTCTATCCATGTCACCTGAAAGATATTGCGATGTTATGGTCTCGGTTATTTCGACAGCGTGGTTGAAATTTAATTCTTTGGAAAAATCCACATAGGATTCCAGCAGATCATAATCCCGGTTTTTGAAGAAATCGCGTGCTTTTTTCCCAATGGCAATTACATAAGTGGATTCTTTACCGTAGCTGTTTATGATCTGTACAGATTTATTCAGCACATTATTATTGAACGAACCGCAAAGCCCTCTATCCGATGTTACTACTACAACGCAATATTTTTTCGGTTCGCGTATCGCAAGCAATGGATTGAGAGCCACATCTACACGTGGAATTAAATTATTCAATAGATCTTTGATCCGATACGCGTAGGGTCTGGCTTCAATTATTGCCTCCTGAGCACGACGTAATTTCACAGTGGCTACCATCTTCATTGCACGGGTAACCTGCTCGATGCCTCTTACAGAAGACATCCGTGTTTGTATTTCCTTTAGTGTCGCCACTATCCCTCTTTAACTTTGAATGTCTCAACAAAGCTTGAAATGGCTTTTGCCAATTTGCCATCCAATTCATCGGAAATGACTTTTTCATTGTTGATTTCATCAAGGATATCGCTATGCTCTTGTTCCATATAGGCGTCAAGCTCTGATGAAAACTGTACGATCTTCTCCACCGGAATTTCGTCCAGATATCCTCTGGTTCCGGAGAAGATCAAAGCTACCTGATTTCCGAAACTCATCGGCTTGAACTGGTTCTGTTTCAAGATTTCTACAAGCCTCTCACCGCGTGTTAACTGGGCTAATGTCGCCTTGTCGAGATCGGAACCAAACTTGGCAAAGCCGGCGATCTCCCGATACTGTGCGAGGTCGATCTTCAACGAGCCGGCCACCTGTTTCATAGCCTTGATCTGAGCGTTTGAACCTACACGGGATACAGAAATTCCTACATTTATTGCAGGTCTGATTCCGGCATAAAAAAGATCGTTTTCTAAGAATATCTGACCGTCGGTTATCGATATTACATTCGTCGGAATATAAGCCGATACATCGCTCAGCTGGGTCTCAATAATTGGAAGCGCCGTTAGCGAGCCTCCTCCTAATTTCTCGCTCAGCTTCGAAGCTCGTTCCAACAACCGAGAATGCAGGTAGAACACATCGCCGGGATATGCCTCACGTCCCGGAGGTCGTCTAAGCAGAAGAGAAACTTGCCTGTAAGCCCAGGCATGTTTTGATAGATCATCATATACTACAAGAGCATGCTCCCCTTTATCTCTGAAATATTCGCCGATGGCAGCTCCGGCGTATGGAGCAATGAATTGCATCGGTGCCGGATCTGAAGCGCTTGCCACCACTACTACAGTATATTCCATCGCACCATGATCTTCCAATATCTGTATCACGGTAGCTACCGTGGATGCTTTCTGTCCAATTGCCACATAGATACATTTTACATCGCCACCTTTTTGGTTGATGATGGTATCCACAGCAATTGCGGTCTTTCCTGTCTGCCTGTCTCCGATTATCAGTTCCCTTTGTCCACGTCCGATTGGGATCATCGAATCTATCGATTTTTTTCATGTGGCTTATGGCTCCATAACAGGGGCACGGGCTATAACACCGGGTGCTTTATTTTCGATAG
>CBDUTM010000232.1:0-3898 GCA_965369985.1 uncultured bacterium
GCCCATCTCTTTAATTCTTTAACTGCTTTTTTATTGAGTTCAATTGCTGATAATTCCGAACTTGGTAGAAGTGTCCTTAACGCCATCAGGTTTAATCCGATATTTGAGCCGAATTCTATTATGGAATTCACACCCTCCGTTTTCGAAAGAATTTTTGAAAAAAGTGCCGTATTTGCGGCTACCCAATGCTCTCCTTCGTTACGGTCAATGTAATCGTCCCCGAATTGACCTGCCCAGAATTTTTCCTGTTCTGTTGTAAACTCTCCCATATTTTCTCCTACAAGACTTAGTTGATATTATAATATAATTAAAATCTTATCTTAAACTTTCAAGAAAGAATTTCTTGTCGCGAGTGCTCATATATCGCTGATGTTACTCTATCCACACCTTTTCCATCAACAATACCCGAACAATTTCGCGACAGCGATTGCCTTTCTTCATAATCTGCCGTTACCGACATTACTGCATCCTTAAATTCCGTGTAATCAACATCTTTCCACCAGCCGATTCCGACCGCCCCTCCACTGTTTAATATACCTCCTACATACTTCTCCTGGTTCGGAGCAACAATTCCAATTATCATGGGTGTCCCAAATAAGGAAAGCTCCCACAAAGTGCTTCCCGCAGCTGAGATTGCGACATCACACCATTGTATATATGAAACCATATCTGATACGTTATGATGAACCTCTAAGTTTAATCGGGTTTTATCGCAAAATCGCGATATCTCACCATCATTTTTAAAGCTATCACCAAAAACTACCTTTATCTTGGGATCTATTTCCTCCATTCTATCCAAATATTTCAAAACTTTAATAGTAATATTGAAAGGATCTGACCCTCCCATTGTAACAAGAATATTATTACAATCCTCCTTGATTTTTCGATTCCATCCGATCTGATCTCGAAATTCTTTCCTAAGCAGTACATATTTAGTACCCAGCAATAGTTGAGTATATTTTTCACGAGAATATGTCAAGATATCTTCAATATTAAAGTTCTGATTTAAGACAATATCACTGACGAAATGATCCTCAGCAATGTCATCAATCGAAAGAAGTTTTAATCCCGCATCTTTTAAAATCCGCTGATATTCTGTGCCAAAATTGTATCCATCTAATATTATCCATTCTGCGCCTTCTTCAGTGGCCATTTCCGAAAGAATTTTGGATTCATCCTCTAAGGTTCCTACTGCATTTATTATTTTTACACTGAAGTCCATATTTTCAATTCTACTAATAATTGCTTCTGATTCCTTATTGGTAATAAATAGAACCTCTTCTCCATTACTCATTAATGCTTTTCCAAGGGCACTACACCTCATTACATGCCCCATTCCAATAGAGGTTGATGCATCGGCTCGTATCATAAATTTCATAATTACTATTTTGAAATCGATTCAAATATTGAATCAGTAATATATTTCAGATCATCTTCCTCTAATGCTGGATACATAGGAATTGAAACCTCTCTTTTATAAAACTCTTCAGAGACAGGATAATCACCGATTTTAAATCCGAATTTTTGTTGATAGAACGGCTGCATGTGAATTGGGATATAATGAACCTGGCATAAGATATTTTTTTGCTTTAATCTTTCGAAAAATGTTATTTTTGAAAGTGTTAATGAGTCAAACTTGATTTGAAGCGGGTACAGATGATACGCGTGTAATACATTATCATTGCATTTAGGGATGATAAATCTATCATCATTTTTAAATTTTTCATCATAAAATAAAGCTATTTCTCTCCTTCTTTCAAGAAAGCGATCAAGCTTCTTTAGCTGACTTTTACCTAATGCGCAGTGAATATCTGAAATCCTATAATTGTAACCAAGATCTTGCATTTCGTAATACCACGGACCATGATTTTCAAGGAGGACCTCCGGATCCTTAGTTATACCATGTGTTCTCAAAACCTTTAATCTTTTATCCAGCTCCAAATCATTTGTTAGTATAGCTCCTCCCTCAGCTGCTGTTATATGCTTAACTGGATGAAAGCTTAGAATTGTCAGATCCGGGTATTCTGAGGATATTAGATCATTTCCATCATACATAGCCCCCATAGCATGGCAGGCATCATCTATGAGTTGAAAATTATATTTATCGGCAAGAGTGGACAGCGATTTCCAATCACATGGGTGACCAGCAAAATCAACAGCTATTACTGCGCTTACTTTCTTTCCCGCAGACTTGTAATTCTTTAATTTATCTTCAAGTTGGTTTACATCAATAGTATAACTTGAGGAATCTATATCCACAAAATCGATATTGGCTCCGACATAAAGGGCACAATTTGCGCAGGCCACAAAGGTCATTGGAACTGTAATAATTGTATCTTCCCTACCCCATTTTGACGCAAGAGCAACAAGGTGAAGCGCTGCCGTTCCATTGCTCATTACGCTAACATTTTTTGAACCGAATCGTCTGCTGAGAGCATTTTCAAAATCAGAAATATTCGGTCCTTGAGTTATAAAGTCACTTTTTAATACTTCAAGAACGCTTTCAATATCATCATTATCTATTAACTGTTTTCCGTATGAGTATTTTTTGTGCAAATCTTGTCCTTGATTATATATTTTATATTAGAAACTTGTTCAATGTTGTAATTGCTTTAAATTCAAACTGATTTTTTAAACCCGCATTTAGGCTTAGTTGAAAAGAGTAATCCTGATAAACATAGAGGATAATATAAAGTAGAATAACTTATAGTTCAAAACATAGTTTTATACTGTGGTGAATTAAAGTTTTCCTCTTTTGATGAAGTAATGAATTGTATAATCTCTTCGATTGACTTTTTCATACCATGGATTAATATTTCATCGGATATAATGCTTTCCGATGATTCTTTTTTAACTTGATCTCCTGATTGCCCAATTACTATGCCTGGACGAATTTCTTTGACCACTTCCGTAATCGATGCAGAAGAAACGCTTTTAAATTCTGGATCAATCTCAATTTCCTTACCCTCAATATCTTCAACCGGTAGATCGAGTGCCTTAATAAATGCTTGAGCGGCTTTCTCAACATGCATCAGATTCTGAATCTGTTCGTCGCTCCCAAGATGATTATTATCTTCCGATATCGCTTCCAAAACAATTTTATTCACAGGTAAATCAAACCGCATCCTGGGAGATAAGCCGTAGAGATTTTCAAATTTGAGAACAGTCAAGTAATCGCTTTTACTTTTTAATAACTGATCTTCTCGTTCCACAGAGTCCGTTTTTCGAAGATTGTCGTGAACAACTTCTTTTACCATTTTGTTCTTCATTTGATCAGATAATCTATCGGGCATCGATACAGTAAGAAATCTACCGATTTGAAAAAATTTTGCGGACTCAACTATAGCATTAAAGGCGATAAAATTTAATTCTAATGATTTCTCCTGAGCTAAATTACTTTCGAAAGAAACTAAGTTTATAACTACATCTACACCCTCTAAGGAAGAAGTCAATATTTCAATATCTTGAATATCCCCCTTTACTATTTTCAATTCTTCATGGTATTCCGTGTCATAAATAGCGTAGTTGGCATGCATGAAATTATCAAGAACGCTCACAGCATAGCCGCTGGAGACTAACTTCTCTAAAAGCACAATTCCAAGATATCCCGCACCGCCAAGAACAAGCACATTCCCCTTCCTCGGGACAATTTTAGTGCTGTTCCAAATGTTGATTTCTAATTCGTTATAGTGAAGCAGATTTATCAATTTCAAATTGTTATCAAGAATTGGTATGAACAAGGATTTTCGGGATAAAATCTCTTTTATCGCATTGTGAATAATCATTAAATCCGAAAAATCTTTTTCTAATATGATGACCGGATTTTTATTACATATATCCTTCACTAAACTATCTAAATTTTCACCTGAAATGATCTTTTGATAAACATCACCTCTTG
>CBDUTM010000233.1:0-3888 GCA_965369985.1 uncultured bacterium
CGTTCGGGCGAGAAAAAGCTTGATAAGGTCATTGCTGAAGGCGAGAGGGAAATACCTAATATTAAAAACCTGATAACTGAAATCGATAAAGTTGCTTCGATGAGCGAATGGAACGAAGTTGAAAAAAATCTCAAGAAAAAGAAAACTACTATAAAGAAAAAAGAAGATTTTATTTCTTATCCTTACCGTAAGTTTGATCTGCCCGACGGATACACGGTAATGGTCGGTAAAAGCGCTAAGGACAATGATAAACTTACTTTTAAAGTAGCTAAGAAGAATGACCTCTGGCTGCATGTTCAAGGCGCACAGGGCTCTCATGTGATCGTTCCGGCTATAAAAAAAGGTGAGCCTTTCCCAAGAGATATAATAATACAGGCTGCTCAAATTGCTGCGAGATACAGCTCACAGAAGCATTCAGGTATGGTTCCGGTCATTTACACTTTGCGAAAATATGTTTGGAAGAAAAAAGGATTAGCGCCCGGCGCGGTTCACATTAAGAATGAAAAATCCATAATGGTAAAGCCCGGCTAGTTGCCGGGCTTTAAATTTTAGAGATGATTTTATTGATTAAGTCGGATATTATATTACAAGATCTTCTTCCTCTTCTTCTTCAAAGAAATGCTTAAAATCAAGCATCTGAGCTTTCAGATCTTGTGGATAAGAGATTGAAATGTCCTCAATGTTTCCATCAGCATCATACACCGGAGTTAACCGAGGGAACACGACAGCTGTATAGTCAGTGAGACCAATAGCTTTGGACCGCTCAAGGACTTCATCTCTGAGGGCAATATCAAATTTCAGTCCGTACTCTTCTATAAGAGCTTTGGCGCCTTCATAATCCCCTGTAGCCTTGATCACCATCAGTTTAGAAAGCAGTTCACCCACACCTCTGTGCATTTCTTCGTAATCCACAACCTTGTAATAAGTCTTTCCATCTTGTTTTATTACTTCAATACCGGTAGTATTTCTTTTTATATATTCCACTATCATCTGCGTTCCGCGGTCATGGTCTTCCTCGTATTGGTCACCTTCAGGAACAGTTCGATGTTGCGTAAGAGCGCTCATAGCATATTTTATGTATCCGGCCTTACCGACTTCTGTTGATGGCGTGAGACCTAACTCAACCAATTTTTCGTCAAAGAAATTCCAGAGAGCCACAAGATCAGCACGTGCTTCCTCAAGAGTAGAGTAATACTCCTTAATATGCTCAGCCGGATCACCCTCGAGCGTTTCGGATTGTTTACCGGACGCGTGTCCCACTACTTCATGCATGCCGACTTTCAAATCGTATTCAATACTGCTGTATTTTTTGAAAAGTTCTTTTTCAGCTTCAGAAGAAACAAATTCATCTATCTCATCGTTTGCTACTGCTTCCACTCTGGCCTTGACCACATTTCCAAGCAATATACTTTTAGAGCCGTATTCCTGTCTCACAAATTGTTCGTTCGGCAGATTTATTCCACCGGGACTGATAGGTCCGGCGTGACCCGTCTCTACTAATATTGTCATCACGTTAGCTAAAGGCGGATTTATCTCTTTCCTTTTATACTTATCAGGCCATGGAGCTTTATTTTCGAAATACAATGCATTACTGGCAAACTGTTTCATAAGCCTTGAGTTCTTAACGTCGATCATTTCCAGTACCGCTTCATAAGAACCCTTTTGCGCGCGTGGATCATCATATACTTCGATAAATCCATTAATTAGATCAAAGAACGAACTATCCTGCACCCATGCGATATTATATGTTTGGAAGTCTAATAGATCGCCGGATCGGAAATATTTAGCTAATAATTTTAAAACATTTGCCTGCCCCGGCTCAGCGTATTCTGCCGCCTCTTCAAGTTCTTTTGCCGCTAAACTGAGTTCCTCGGCATATAGACCTGGCTCGATTCCATCTCCACCACCTCTATAAACGAGTTCTTTCAGCTTTCCTTTATCTACAACTACTTTGGAATTAAGTGGATTTATTTCCTCGAAACCCTCTAAATCAGACAATGTAACACCATCATAAAAATTGACAGCGCTGGCTTCAAGCATATCTTTCCCTTCCGGCGGACTTTTATTTGTTTTGACCGATTCGAAATCACGATCAAAAATATACGGTCTGAGGTGACTTAGAACTTCATCAATGTCTTCATCTTCATCAAGACCAAATTCAGCTCCGTTGACCATTGCAACGTTCACCGCCTTTGAGAGGTCCAGATAGCTGAAATTAGGAACAAATTTACGTGCGGTTATATTGTCATATTGTCCGTTATTTATCCAGAACATTTTAGTGTATTCAAGTATATTTGCATATAAATTATCATCAATTCCATCACCATTCTCGATTATCCCTTCAAGTATATTCCTGATCTTCAATCCATACTTATGGTTTTGATCATAATAGATATCTCTTCCTGCGATCGAAGATCTGTACAGATGCCATGCGAGCATTTTTTCTTTCAGGCTTAATCCTTTAAACTCATCGGCGTATGCCTGAACAACAAGGACGTTCCTGACTTTTTCTAAGAAATATTTCTTTTCAGTCACATCATTTGAGTCCCTTTTTGAGCACGTAATAAATAATACCATCACAGACAAAAGTAATGCGAGAGCTGTCCTTAGTTTTTTCATTTTAATCCCCTGATTTATAAAATTCCGATTGATTATTTATATGATAAATCTATACAACTATAGATGAATATTCAAGTTTTTAAGAAGAATATTCGGATAAAGTGCGGATTATATTATCGAGTCCAGAGACTGCTATTGAAATCCACCATGACTGAAACACGGTGCGTGTCACCGAGATTTTCCTGAGAGCCTACAGACCCGAACGAGTAATCAACCATTGCTCCTCTTACCTTTATTCCCATACCCGCGCTGAACGGTTCAACCTCGCCTCTTCCTGCTCGCAGCAGCAGTCGGTCATTCAGGTGCAGCTCCGCCCCAAACGTAAGCGAGCTAAATGCTGATCCCAAACTAATCCCATCTGAATAGGGCCTGTCTCCGTCGGTCCTCGTTACTATCTCGATAGCCGGCATTATCCAGGAACTGTTTGTAAACGGGATTTCAAATCGGGTGGATATTCCTGAACGGAGTGTGGGAGATATAAGTTCTTTTCTACCTGTATCCCATGCGAGAAGCGTGGTAGTCACATCCTGAAGATTTGCTCCGATAAATATATTGTCCCGAAAACGGTATTTAAAGGCAATATCGAAGCCAAGACCATTAGCCGAATGACTCGCAAACGACTTTCTAAGAAATTTCACACTTCCCCCGTAAGAGAATCGAGAAGATAATCGCCTTCCATACGATACATAGAATGCCCATTCTGAATCACCAAACTTTGTTATGGCATCCTCGTTTAACCTTTCTCCCTCATCTAATTGACCATTTCCTTCTGTTCCGTCAGCATCATTCGATCCGGGAATTCCATCCGTTCCATAATCAAGAAGCGCATTCGTTGTATTTGAAATGCCGTCAACGCCGAGTCGTATCATACTGAAACCGATCGTTCTGTCGCTGCTATAAGGCCGGGCGTACGCAGCGTAATCATAGGTTACAATTCCCGCAAATCGCTCCGAATGCATTGCAGCTGCCTGCTGATATCCAATTTCTGAAAGACCGGCAGCATTCCAATATCCCGCAGTAACATCATCCACGACGCTGACGAATGCACCGCCCATTCCAAGTGCGCGCGCTCCCACACCTGTTGAAATAAATTCTCCCGCATATTTTGCTATGCTCTGTGGAAATACCAAAGCTGGCATCGTCAGAATTAACAAAATAGTTATCAGTGGAATAAGTTTTTTATTTTTCAAATACATACCTGATGCCATTTTTACGTTATAACTTGTAAACGGTTCCCTGATAATGTCATAATCCCCATTTCTTTTTCAG
>CBDUTM010000234.1:0-3880 GCA_965369985.1 uncultured bacterium
CCATTCATCATCCTTCAAAGGCATTATACCAATATCGATTTGATATAAATAACTTTTATAGTCATTAATGCTCCACTTGATATTAATGACAGGAATTTAATTCAATGATAAGGGTTTATCGGATATTATCTTAAGTATCACATTCGGGTATTCATCCGAAATTGATTTAAAGACATCATTCAACTGATCTAAATATACATGGTTATTTGATTGACCTATCCAACCGATCGAAACAGTTCCTTTGCTTTCATCTATTTTTTGGATATCATAATCCGAAAAATTAACGATTGTCGGAATTATTCGTATGTCATTATTAAATTTTGCAGCATATTTAGCGAGATGGTCATTACCAACTATTACAGTTTTGGCAGATCTAAGAACATAATTTAATCGCCTGACGGTTTTTTTCGAACCGTTCCCTATTGCGGTGATCTTGTTAGAAAATGAATCCTTTGTATAGAGAGCGTCGTCAAAATCATAAATAATGTTTTTATTCAAACTTTTGATTAAAAAGAGAAAAGGTCTTGAGAATAATTTCTTTTGGATATGAACAATTCTGGCGCTTCGAACATTCTTTATTAATGATATGAATTTACTTACCCGAATGTGCCTCGCATAAATCCATTTTACATTCCATCCATTTTCATTGAGATAGTCTACCCATTGAAGAGCTCTATATCGAGTACTCCCTCCTTCGCTTTTCATTTGCGTAAGAAATATTACTTTCCTTCTAATTGCGAATCTTTGATTATTCGCTTTAATAAAAGCCTCCTCTGTTTTACTCAACATTTTCTCGATGGGGAAGATCTTTTGTACATGTATTCTTCTTTCTTTAGCGAAGGTTACTCTTTTAGCTATATCCGATTTTAGTGCAATAAGTTTATTTGCTAACGCATCTATATTATTTAGAGGTACAAGTTCTAATACATTGTCCTTACCATCCGTTATTTCATCAATACCGGGGATATCAGTCGCCAGAACGGGAGTGCCGTGATTCAGCGCTTCAAGAATTAAATTTGGCATCCCTTCGTACGATGACGGATGGACCAATAAATCTGAATCAGTTAGAATATTGGGTATATCCCAACGATGCCCGATAAATTTTACTATTTCAGATAACCCTGATTTGGTTACCGCATTGCGTAGTTCTGTCTCATCATCACCGGAGCCAATAAGCATCACTTGCGTATCATTTAATTCCTCCTTAACGAGAGACAGAGCTTCGAGGAAACGCTTTTGACCTTTTTGGTCTGATAATCTCCCGATAATAACCACCAGGAACGTATTATCAGAAATATTAAATTCTTTCCTGAATACTCCTTTTTTTATTTCTCCGGGCAGGGCAACGCCGTTGTTTATTACATGTACTTTGTCACTCTGAAGCCACGGTAGCAGATCAAGTAAATGATTTTTTAATGCGGATGATGGAGTAATAACTTTATCGACAAAATATTTATAAACAATTTTAAATCTCCATCTGTTTTTAATAAGAGGCAGCCCTTTTCTCATTATAATTGTGGGTCTTTCTCGAAAAAGATACGCTAATGAGAGTAGCCGAAGATCCTTTTCTCTGCCTACACATATTAAGTCTATCTTCTCTTTCGAAGCGATCTTCTTTAATTTATAACTAACGATAGGGTTAAAATCTGAAGTGAATTTAACTGAATAATTTTTAAAGGACTTTAAATTACTCATTTCGATAAACTTACTCTCAGGTCTCCCGCAATAAATAACATTGTAACCTTTATTAGATAGCCCGGATCCAACTTCGAACATCCATTTTTCGACTCCGCCCCATTTGTTTTTATCAATCGAACTAATGAACATAATGCTTTTTAATTTTGGGTTTTCTTGCATTAGATCAATAATTTCAATGTTGAAATTACATTTGCAATAGACGGATTTAATGGCTCCACAATTACATGCGGAGAATGTGGATAAAAATATCTCTTATAATTATCTACAAGAAATAGCTGAACGCAGGGAATATCAAGTGCTGCCGCAAGATGCAAAGGGCCTGTATCCCCTGTTATAAAAAGAGTACATTTTGATATTAGTCCCAGGAAAAGTCCCATGGGCGGCGAGTTAAAGTTAAATATATTCTCACTGCTGATATCATCAATTTTCTTAAGCAAATCAGTTTCATCAGGACCGCTGAACACAAATATTTTCTTTCCATCATTTTCTAAACTTGCAATTAGTTGCAAGAAGGAATCAAAGTCCCACCTTTTATCATATCGCCCTCCGATATTGATACCTATAATTTTATCTTCCTGTGCTATTCCGAGTTTATGAATTACTTCCTCAGCCTCAGCTAATTCTCCATTTGTTGGAGAAAGCGAAGGATAATTCCTGCGTTTTTTCCCGGATAAATAATCCGCAAGGTGCAGAAATATCTGAGATTCATGCGAGTTCTCATCAATTGCAGGTACAGATATATTCAGGAATGAAGAAGATTCTTTCCGGTCATAACCGACAAACACTTTTGATCTAGCTGCTTTACCTAATAGTATATTGTTTACCGAAAGTGAGGTCATACTACCTGCATCAATTACAAGGTCATAACCAGCCTTTTTTAACTTTTTTCTGAACTTAAAATAGTAAAATGGGTTTTTAGCAGCACGTTTTTGCCGAAATAGTATTATCTCATCCACTTCTTTAACATGAGAAAGTATTTCCCCATATTTATAACCGGTTATCAGATGTAACTCACAATCAGGATAGTCCTCTTTCAGTGCTTTGATCAGCGGAATTATAAGTATTAAATTTCCAATTCGGTTATCCTGTCGAACCACTGCAATTTTTTTTATATTTAATTTTCTGAATTCTTTCAGGCTGAGTTTAGTCGGACTTGAGATGCCCGAGAGGATTCTAATTAGACCTCTTTTGCTTTTTCTTTCAAGAAATTTAAGAAACACTATACCTGGAATTGAAGATTATAAAGTTTGGCGTAGAGACCATCTGCTTCTATTAATTCTTTGTGAGTCCCCTCCTGAACCAATGATCCGTTATCTAACACAATTATCTTATCTGCCTTTTTCACGGTAGAAAGACGATGTGCTATCATAATTACGGTCCTGTTTTTCATTAAATTTTCAATCGCTTGCTGAACCATCATTTCCGATTCCAAATCAAGTGAAGAAGTTGCTTCATCGAATATCAGAATTGGCGGATCATTTAAAATTGCTCTTGCAATTGCGATTCTTTGCTGTTGTCCCCCCGATAATCTTGTACCCCGGTCGCCCAAAAAGGTATCATACCCTTCCGGGAGATTCGAGATGAAGTCATGAGCGTGTGCAGTTTTAGCCGCCTGGATTATATCATCTATACTTTTGTCTTTTCTTCCGTACGCAATATTGTTTTCCACACTGTTGTTAAAAAGTATTACTTCTTGAGTGACATATCCTGTTAATCTTCTTAGGTCTTCCAGATCAATTTCTTTTAGATTTTTGCCGTCAATAGTGATATCGCCCGATGAAGTATCATAAAATCGGGGAATTAAATTAGCAAGAGTAGATTTGCCCGCGCCGCTTGGCCCAACTATGGCAAGTATTTCTCCTGTTTTTATGCTGATATTTATATCTTTTAATATTGCACCATTACCGTAATTAAAGTTCACATTCTTAAAATCTATGGATTTTTCGATACCTGATATTCTGATAGGATCTTGTGGGTTAACAATTTTTGGTATTATATCGATTATATCAAATAACCGTGCTCCTGCCGATAGTCCCTCTTGTATCCGTATGTAATGGGTTCCAATCGCTTTTAAAGGCTGCAGCATACTGAACAAGGCAAATAAATATACTATAAAATCATTGGCTTCAATTGATCTATCAAATATAACTTGTTTTCCTCCAAACCAAAGCACTACTGTAAT
>CBDUTM010000235.1:0-3853 GCA_965369985.1 uncultured bacterium
AACTTCAAGAAACATCGTGCCTGTCAGATATTAAGTGCAATCCATAGCACTGATATGTAACATATTGGTATGGGAATTCAAAAATGATACCGGCATTTGTACTTGCAGGGGGAGATAGTCGGCGGTTTGGCGAAAATAAAGCGCTATTCACCTTCAAAGGGAAGCCTATGATCGAGCATTTACTCGATCTCCTCATTCCTCTAAGCTCCGAAACGTTCATAATATCAAAAGAAGAGGAGGGATTCACCGGTTTTGGAGTTCCGGTTTTAAGAGACGAATTAAATCAGCAAACACCGTTGGCAGGTATCCTGCGCGGATTAAATGAACTGAATTCATGGGGTCTGTTTTTGGCGTGTGATCTGCCATTTATGGAAGCCGAAATAATTAGCGAATTACTTGATTCGATTGAGAGTGAAATGGAAAAAGATGGGACTATAGCGGTAGTAGCAAGCGTTCAAGAGAATATCTTGCAGCCGATGGTCGCGTGTTATCACATATCGGGAATATCGTCGCTCACTGCCGCTATTGAGAGGAATTACTCCATGAAAAGATGGCTGAGTGAGAGTAAGATAAAAATTGTCAATTTTGAAAACAGAAAACCGTTTAAAAATATAAACGAAAAATCAGATTTGGAATCACCGAAGAGCTAAAATTTTTCAGTTGTTTAGGGAAGTTATCGTAACTGAGGTTCGCTTAAAAGAGGGAGTTTTCGATTTAGGATCAATTGATCTCGGAATCAATTCGTTTGCTTCGGGATAATACATAGCCACATTTCCTGACCTGATCGAGCCCTGAACTAACTCAACCTTCATAGTGCCGATTTTACTTTCGATAGAAATAAAGTCACCGACAGAAAGCCCATGTTCGATAATGTCATCCGAGCTCATGAATAATACGTTGCGGTGATTTACTCCCCTGAATATATCCTCATCTTCGTAAACAATTGTGTTAAATTGACCTTCAGAACGAAAGGTCATTAAATTAAACCGATCATTTCCCGGTCTTGAATCAGGAGGAATAACGACAGCCAAATTAGCTTTTCCTGACGGCGTATTAAATTTAGGTTCATGTTTTACTCTGCCGGGTATAGTGAATTCATTCCCCGAAGAAATTTCGCTGATCTTTTCAAGATCAGGAATAGTCCTGGAAATAAAACTTCTTATCTTCTCGTGGTCAATCAATGAATCCCATGGCACGGGTTCATTCCCTAATATTTCTTTTCCCGCAAATGTGATAATTTCTGATTCAGATGGAATTTCTTTATCCGGCGATATTCCGCCACCTGATGAAAGCCTAACGAAACTGAACATACTTTCCTGAGAAGTAGTTTGTTTCTCCTCATCTCTGGCGAGCACCGGAAAGATCAACGAACTTTTTCCTCTGCCGTATAAATGACCTAAGTTCAATGTAGTACTTAAAAATGAAATGAAATTTATTTTGCCCAGCGCCTCTGAAGCCCACTTCGAGTCGGGATTTGCGCCATACAGGTTTCCCCCGACTATCAAAGCAAAATCTATATCACCTCTATGAGCTGCTTCCATACAAGAGTATGTGTCCATACCCTCCGTTGATGGGATAGCAAAATTCATAACCGTAGAGATGCTTTTGGCGATTTCAGGTTTTAGAGTCGGAACGACTCCCACCGTGCCGATACCCTGCACATTACTGTGTCCTCTAAGAGGGAGTAACCCGGCCCCCATCTTACCTATCATCCCGGTAAGCAGAGCCAAATTAGCGATAGCCTGAACGGTTTCCACACCATGTTTCTGATGTGTAACGCCCATTGCCCAGGCAAATATCGTGCGCTTTGAATTCGCGATCAGTTGGCAAAATTTTTCGAGTTCTTCATAAGAGATACCAGATTTATCAAGAAGAGAAGTGAGATTTTCCGATTCAAGATCAGAAATAAATGCATCCTTATTTTCGCAGTTATCATTTAGGAAATCAGAGTTAGCAGCTCCCTGCTCCCAGAGATAGACGGCTGCTGCTTTTAAGAAAGCAAGGTCTCCGCCGCAATGAGGCTGAAGGTATAAGTCATCGATTTTTGAGCCAAAAAGCATTGAACTTATTTTACTCGGGACTTTAAATTGCTGCAATCCTAACTCTTTAAATGGATTTATGACAATAACTTTTCCACCCCTATTTTTCAAATTTACCAGATGAGTCATAAATCGGGGATGATTGCTCGAAGGGTTTGCGCCGATCAGGATAACGAGGTCAGAACGGGTTAAATCGTCTAAATTGATGCTACTGGTTCCGCTTCCAAGGCTTTGTCCAAGACCCACGCCGGAAGCCTGATGGCAATAATACGAACAGTTATTTACGTTATTCGTCCCCCATTGACGAGCGATAAGCTGGATCAGAAAACCCGCCTCTATAGATGACCTCCCTGAAGTATAAAAGAAACTTCTGTCAGGAGATGAAGAACGCCAATTGTCCACAAGCAGTTGGAGAGCATCCTTCCATTCAAGATGTTGAAAATGTGAGTCACCATCCGAAAGGTAGAGTGGTTTACTGAGCCTTCCCAGCGATTCAAGTTCTCTACCGCTCATTTTACGCAAATCGTCCACAGAATTGTCTTTGAAAACTTTCGGATCGATTGGGGGCATCATATCTTGCGCCTGCGCCTGCATGGATTTTTTACATACCTGAAATAAATTACCCGATTCATCGATCATCCCGCCTGAATGGCCGCCCATTCCGAGGGCACATGCCTTGCAGGTGTTGGGATTTTTTAACGCTCTGTAAAGTTTTAGAATTCCGCCGGTTCTCTTAGCCATCCGGAACGAATAGGCTATATTGCGCCACCCGCCTGCATATTTAAGATTTAGAGCCATTCGTTATCAGTTTCAATTTGATTGATAATTATGCTGCGAAATATACCAAATCATTAAGAAACTCGCAATTGTGTATCAAATCTAAATTTGTATCTGATATTACTTCAACCTATCTAAGCTGCTTGTATATTAGGATTGAAAAGAGGATGATAATGAGATTGAGGAAGAAATGAATACGAGAAAAGAGTTAGTTGAGGAGATAGCCAGGCTTAGGAAGAAAAACTGGGATCTTGAGGAAACAGCGCTTAAATATCAGGCCTCCCAAGCAGCATTGAAGGATAATCACGAAAGATATAGTTCTGTAATCGAAACGGCTCCGAATGCAATTATAACAGCAGATTCCCAAGGAATCATTATTTCATGGAATAGTGCCGCCAGAAAAATATTTGGTTATAGTGTTGAAGAAAGCGTTGGGATGCCACTTACAATTTTAATACCGGAAAGGTTCAGGGGAGCGCATCTTGAAACCCGGAAGAATATTTTAGCGACCAATAATAAAATTGATGGAATTATTGAAGTAATAGGTCTTAGAAAAGACGGTATAGAAATACCCATCGAGCTTTCATTAGCAAAATGGAAACTCCACGATCAAATATTTTTTACAGAGATCATCCATGACATTACCGGGCGGAAGACGAAGGAAAGAGAATTAACAGATAAGCACGAAGAAATTCTAAATATAAATTCACAATTGAAAAAAGCCTTTGAGCAAGAGGCTATCCTCCGTGATCAGCTGGTGAAAGCTGAAAGATATGCCTCAATGGGTGAAATGGCAGCAAAGATCTCGCATGAAATAAACAATCCTCTCACAGTGATAATGGGCCAGGCTCAGGTGCAGCAGACAAAAAACTTAGAATCCGGGCTGGCAAGTTCGCTAAGTATGATCGTTGATAAAGCTAAAGAAGTAGCAAGACTAACGAGAAACTACATGGCTCTCGGTAAACCGGTCGATTCAAAAATGGGGAGCTTGAATCTGGGCGAATTGATGAGAGAAATATTTAAGGCATTTGAGGGTA
>CBDUTM010000236.1:0-3849 GCA_965369985.1 uncultured bacterium
ATCAGGTCACCATTGTCAGTGAAATTCATAAGATGCTCCGTGAGTTCTTTTTTATTTTCAAAATGAATAGCCTCGGTCAATCCGCCTGTTTTGGCTTCTTCAACGGTCACAATCGATTCAGTTCCGAAGGCGAAGAGCGCATCCAATTTCAACTCTGAAATCAGACTACCGATATTTCGGTGTTCCTGCTTGCTGAATCGCCCGAGTTCCAACATATCGCCGAACACGACAACCCTTTTCCCGTCAGATCTCAATTCAGAGAGAGTTTTCAACGCCATCTCAACCGAGGCGGGATTGGCGTTGTAGCTGTCGTCGATGATAGTTCGTCCTGCGGCTTCAGTCCTGTTCATCCTGCCTTTAAATCCTTTGTAAGAGGCAAGCGCTTCACGGATCTCGGGAATGGGAACGGCGTATTTGAGTCCGATGGCAGCAGCGGCTAAGGCGTTGGATGCCATGTTAATTCCGAGAGTTTGCAGCATGAACGGTTCACAGCCGTTGAATTCGAGAACTGTTCCGCTTCCTTTTTCCGACTCAACAATTCTTCCCTGAATGTCTGCATCATAATGGAAACTGAAGGTCAGCTTGTTTTCTATGTTTTTGCTCATGGTGTCAATGCGGGCATCATCAAGATTCACTATGGCAGTCCCACCGACCGCCATATGTGAGAACAGTTCCCCCTTAGAGGAAGCTATCATGTCAATATCCGCAAAAAATTCTGTGTGAGATAAAGCTATATTCGTTATAAGCCCTACATCCGGCTCGGCGATGGAGCAGAGGTAAGTCATCTCGCCGGGATGGTTGATCCCCATTTCCAATAATGTATATTCGGTCTCTTCCGGTGTCCGGAGCAGGGTGAGGGGTACTCCTAAATGATTATTGAGATTCCCCGCAGTCTTGTGAACATCGCCAATCTTCGAAATAACGAGCGCGGCCATTTCCTTTACCGATGTCTTTCCGTTTGAGCCTGTGATCCCGATAACAGGACGGCTCCGTTGTTTCCGATGATAATTAGCGTATTGTCCGAGAAAGAGCTGCGTGTCAAGAGTCAGGAAGAGGGGGAAGTCAGACGGAACGGATGATTCGTTATCGGCGTACCAACTTTTCGATATTACGGCTGCAGACGCTCCTTTTCGAGCGGCATCTGTTATGAAATCGTGACCGTCGAATTTATCTCCACGGATCGCCACATAAATTTCGCCGGTATTCACAGTTCGGCTGTCAATGGAGATACCGGAAATAACCGTGCTGAGTGGATGCTCGGTGATAACCGCTTCTATATCGCCCGGATTGCTCAATATCAATTTCCTATTCCTTATCTCCTAAAATTTCTTTTATAATTTCTTTGTCGCTGAACGGTTTTCTAACTCCATTGATCTCCTGATAATCCTCGTGTCCTTTGCCCGCCACAAGAACCACATCACCGCTCTTCGCTTCGGACAAAGCATAGGTAATGGCGCTCCGCCTGTCTTCGATAGGTTTAAAATTTTCTTTATCCATACCCTGCGTAATTCCGCTGATAATACTCTCAGGCGATTCGCTCCGGGGGTTATCTGAAGTAACGATAACAAGATCGGAAAGAGAGGAGGCGAGCCGTCCCATGACAGGTCGTTTCTCAACGTCCCTGTCGCCGCCGCATCCGAACAGCGTGATGAGTCTTCTATTTGTACCTATCAGCTCCTTCGCGGCTAACATCGTGTTTTCCAATGCGTCCGGAGTGTGAGCGTAATCCACAATGATCGTGAAGTCCGCATCCGAATCAATTTTCTCGAATCTGCCCGGTATCTGAGAAAGATCGGTCAGATCCTCAGTTGCGTGATCCCCTTTTACTCCTAACGCTTCCACAGCGCTGAACGCTGCCAAAAGATTATATACATTGAACTCTCCCGATAGCGGAGATTCAATATTCACCGTGCCTCTCGGAATGGAGAGCGAAATTTCCATGCCGCGATCCGAATAACTGTGGGAGAGAGCCTGATAGTCCGCTGAAGAATCCGAGATGGAGAAGGTCACCACATGCGCTGCGGTCATTGTGGACATATAGTTCGAGGCTTCATCGTCTATATTGATGACGGCGCAGGCGGAATCTTTCAGCTCCTTAAAGAACATTCCTTTTGCGTCCCTGTAGGATTCAAAATTCTTATGATAATCAAGATGATCATGAGTGAGGTTGGTGAAAACGGCCACATCGAAATCAAGACCTCGAACTCTTTTGAGGGCAAGGCTGTGTGACGAAACTTCCATAACCGCGTGGGATGAGCCTTCATCCACGGCTTTACGGAGGAATCGGTTGAGCTCGGGAGCTTCAGGCGTTGTGAGCGTGGATTTCTCTATTCCCGTTCCATAATCGTGACCCACAGTTCCGAGGATAGCCGTCTTGCATCCTGCGGACTGAAGCATATACCTCAATATATGCGCCACAGAGGTTTTTCCGTTGGTGCCTGTGATTCCGATCAGTTTCAATTTCCGGGAAGGATTTCCATAGAACGCGGAGGAGGCATAAGCAAGCGCAAGCCGTGTGTCCGGCGTAGTGAGGGACGGCACTTCAGAGGACCTATCATATTCACGAGAAACGACAGCACTGCAACCTCGTTTGATGGCATCGGGGATGAACTCCGCTCCGTCAAAATTTTCTCCGGTGAGGGCAAAGTAAACGTCGCCCTCCTGCACGGCTCGGGAATCGTAAGCGATTCCGCTTATGATGGCGTCACTCCCTTTAATGTCTTTATATTCAACTCCTTCCATAATCTTGTAAAGGGACGACGAGTTATTCATTCTTAATTCGTACCCAAAGTGAGGACTACTTCACTCTCCGAGGATATCCGTCGTCCCGGCAGAGGACTTTGTTTTTTCACGATGCCGCTGCCTGAAAAATTCGTGATTAAATTTCGCTCGCCGAGCAGCTTAAGCGCCGCTCTCAGGCTTAGCCCTTTCACGTTGGGCATAATGTCTTTCCGGATGTTTTCTTTTTGAGTCTTAACATATCTGACGCTTGAAAGATTCATCAGCTCCGGCTGAGCGCGTTCAGTTTTAATTCGTTCTTCCTCCGCCTTCTCAATTTTACGGACAGGGGAGGCAGCAATGAGTTGCGGGTTCGAATCCACGATACGGGTGAAAATGTTCTTTACTATAGGAGCGGCGACCTCGCCACCGTAAGAGACGTATGTATCAGGATTATCCACAATTATAAGGCAAAGAAATTCGGGATTTTCCGCCGGGAAAAACGCCACAAACGAGGCGTAATACTCTTTCGAATGCTTCCCGTTCAGTAATTTCTGGGAAGTTCCGGATTTGCCCGCCACATCAAAACCTTTCATATATGCTTTCTTGCCGGTACCGACTTTCACAACACCGAGGAATAGATCTCTTAATTTCCTTGATGTTTCGGAAGTCATCACCCGCCGAACGACTTTAATATCGTCAGAGAAAATTTTCGTGCCGTCGCTTTTGGAAGCTGACGCTATGATCCGCGGCTTCAGGAGATATCCGCCGTTAGCAGCTGCGGCATAAGCCATCCCGAGCTGGAGAGGCGTTACCGAAACCTCGTAGCCTATTGCTATCTCCGCCAGAGAGAGAGGAGACCATTTATCGAGGTCATGCAAGATCCCGCTACCTTCTCCGTCTATCGAGATGCCTGTTTTATTGCCGAATCCGAATGCTCGCGCAGTATGATATATGTTTTCTCTGCCGGACGATTGGGCTACCTTTATAACTCCCACATTGCTTGAATTATAGAAGACCTGATTGAACGTGAGCCAACCGTAAGGTTTATGATCAGTAATAGTCACATTTGCCACACGGATCTTCCCGTTTTCGCAAAAGATCATATCCGATTCATCATATACCTTATTT
>CBDUTM010000237.1:0-3847 GCA_965369985.1 uncultured bacterium
GAGGATTACTTAAAATCGAAAGGAGTTGAATCCCCGAGAGTCGAAGCAGAATGGCTTCTCTCGCACGCTTTGGGCAATCGAAGAATTGACCTATACCTGCAGTTTGACAGACTACTTTCATCCTCCGAATCAGTACATTACAAATCTTTGCTACAGCAGCGACTTGACCATAAGCCACTTCAATACATCATTGGCGAGACAGAATTTATGGGACTTTCATTATTGGTGAATGAAAATGTCCTGATCCCGCGCCCCGAGACAGAACAATTGGTAGAAAAAGCGATTAAGCTGCTTGAGATCTCAAGCTCAGCCACGCTTAAAGTTCTTGATGTAGGAACCGGGAGTGGAAATATAGCGATCGCATTAGCAAAGTTTTTACCGTCAGTTGAGGTTACGGCCATAGATGTCAGTGAAGCGGCAATAAATTTAGCTAAGGAAAACGCCGATAAAAATGATGTAAGCGACAAAATCAATTTCTTGGTATTTGACTTGAATTCCGATAGTTTCCCCGATGATATGTATGATATGGTAATTTCAAATCCTCCGTATATTTCGAAGTTAGAAATGAAAACTTTACAGGATGAAGTAAAGAATTGGGAACCGGAAGTCGCGTTAACCGATCAATCGGATGGTTTCAATTTGATAGAACAGGTTATAAACAAAGCCACGAAATCTGTTCATAAAGGGGGGCATATTCTTATTGAGATCGGTGGCAATGAGCAGAAAGAGAGGGTGGAGAAATTGCTCTCGAATGCAGGTTTTTTAAATGTTTATGTAGAAGAGGATTATAACTCTCACGCGCGATTTGCCTTCGCAGAGCGATAATAAAGGGAAGGGTTTGAGTAAGAAAGAAATAAAAGGATTCATCAACCTGATTCGACCGCACAATGCTGCTATTGGCGGTTTTTCTGTTTTTATCGGAGCCTTTTTAACAGGAAGTATAGAACCCGTATATCCTCTTATCGCAGCTTGCGTCAGCGGATTATTGCTGACGGCGGCAGCGAATGCGATAAACGATTTTTATGATGTGGAATCTGACAGAATCAATAAGCCGGAACGACCAATACCGGCGGGTCAGGTTACTCGATCGACTGCCAGAAAAACAGCTATGATCTTATACATTAGCGGAATCGCCGCAGGAGCGCTAATTAATCAGACGGCACTGATCTTAGCAACAATCGCATCTGTCCTGACATACGCATATTCTGCCCGATTGAAAAGCACTTCTTTTTGGGGAAACCTTTTGGTAGCATTACTCACCTCGCTGGCATTCATTTATGGAGGAGTAGCGGTCGGCAGGGTAAAAGAATCATTGATCCCTGCGCTGTTTTCATTTTTTTTCCACTTCGGACGAGAGGTGCTTAAAGATATACAAGATATGGAAGGAGATTCCAAATCCGGCTTAAGAACATTTCCTTTGAGATACGGAATAGAACCTTCACTCAAACTTGCAGGATTTTCTTTCGGAATTTTAATAATTCTGACATTTTTACCTTTCCTTTATGAAATCTACAATCTAATTTATTTCATTGTAGTTTTACTGGGTGTAGACGTTTTGTTAGTTTACACCATGATATCCGCGCGGAGAAATTCGGGAAGTGCGAACCTGAAAAGATTGAATACGCTATTGAAATTTGACATGCTTGTAGGGTTATTTTCTATGTATCTCGGTATAGCATGAGCAATTTCGTTCATCTACACAACCACTCAGATTACAGCTTACTAGACGGCGCTTGCAAAATTCATTCATTGGTAGACGCAGCAGCAGAATATGATATGCCCGCTGTTGCTCTCACTGACCATGGAAATATGTTCGGTGCGATAGAATTTTATCGGTATGCTAAATCCAAGGGAATCAAGCCTTTAGTCGGAATGGAAGCGTATATCGCCCCACGCACAAGACATGAAAAATCTTCCACGCCGGGAAGAAGAGAGAAAACATCTTTTCATCTTCTTCTGATCGCGGAGAATAAAACGGGTTACAATAACCTTATGAAACTCTCAAGTTTGGCTTATTTGGAAGGTTTTTATTATAAGCCGAGAATCGATAAGGAAATTTTGAGAGAATACAGTGAGGGCTTGATCTGTTCTTCCGGTTGCCTGAACGGCGAATTGAATTATCATCTACTTAAGGGAGATATAGATACCGCTCTGGCGGTGGCGGAAGAATATAAATCTATTTTTAACGGCAATTACTATTTAGAAGTTCAGAATCACGGGATGGCGGAAGATGAGATCATCCTGACTGAAGTCCCAAAAATTGCCAAAAAACTGAATATTCCGATTATTGGGAGCAACGATTGTCATTATCTCCGAAAAAGCCATGCGGAAGCACACGACGTTTTACTTTGCCTCCAGACAGGGAAGACACTTGAGGACACAGATAGACTAAAGTATAGCTCAAATAATTTTTATTTCAAAGACCCGGATGAAATGTCCTCACTTTTTGAAAATCAACCGGAGGCAATAAAGAATACATTAACGTTAGCTGAAAAGGTTGATCTTGATCTTGATACAAAAACATTTCATATGCCTAACTTTCCGCTGCCTGAGGGAGAAGAGACTCCTGAAAAATATTTGGAAAACTTGGTTTGGGAGGGAGTAAAAGAAAGATATGAAGATATCACTTCCGAGATCAAGGAGAGGGTAGAGCACGAAGTCGAAACAATTAACTCAATGGGTTTTGCCGGATATTTCCTGATTGTTAATGACTTTATCAGATATGCCAAAGAAAAAGAAATTCCCGTAGGTCCCGGAAGAGGTTCTGCCGCGGGAAGCGTGGTTTCCTATGCGCTTGGAATCACCGCTGTCGATCCATTGGAATACGGATTGATCTTTGAGCGATTTCTGAATCCGGATAGAATAAGTATGCCAGATATTGATATTGATTTTTGCTACGAGCGTCGAGGTGAGGTAATCAGTTATATTAAGGAAAAATTCGGGCACGACTCGGTTACGCAGATAATTACATTTGGAACGATGAAAGCCAGGGCGGCGATCAGAGATGTCGGGAGGGTATTGAGTATGCCTTATTCCGAAATAAACTCTATCGCAAAACTTATTCCTTTAGGTCCGAATGTTTCTCTTGAAGATGCTATGCAAAAGGTTCCCGAGCTCGTTGAAATAGAGAAAATGGACGAGACCCACCGGAAATTAATCGAATATTCAAAATTGCTGGAAGGGATGAGCAGACACGCTTCAACTCATGCTGCAGGAGTGGTCATCACCCCCGGCGCGTTGTCAAATTTTGTTCCTCTATATAAATCAGCAGCTGATGAGATCACTACTCAATATGATATGAAGATGCTGGATTCCATCGGTCTGTTAAAAATGGATTTTCTTGGTCTGAGAACTCTTACAGTATTGAAAAAAACCTTAGATATGCTTGAGGCAAAGGGAGTTCATCTCGATCTTGAAAAGATAGATATGAATATCCCCGAAGTTTATGACCTCTTCACATCGGGGAATACTATTGGAATATTTCAGTTTGAATCGCCCGGAATGCAGGATACGCTAAAAAAACTCAAGCCCACACAGTTAGAAGACTTAATAGCTGTAAACGCATTGTATCGTCCGGGTCCGATGGAGAATATAAAAGAATTTATACAACGGAAACACGGTAAGAAAAAAATAGAATATCTGCATCCCGACCTTGAACCAATTTTAAAAGAGACTTACGGAATTATCGTTTATCAAGAGCAGGTAATGCGTATTGCCAACGAACTTGCGGGTATGACACTTGCTCAAGCAGATATAATGCGCTCGGCCATGGGTAAGAAAAAGAAAAAGCTCATGGAGGAGCAAAAGAAACATTTTCTCGAAAGCAGCAAAAAAAGTAATCTTGATG
>CBDUTM010000238.1:0-3800 GCA_965369985.1 uncultured bacterium
CAATCCTGCGCTTTCTGTTAATTTCCATTCCGGTTTATCATAGAGAAATCTAAATTGAGGAATTTGTAGGAAATGACCATAAGAAAAATGAATTACACCCTTGTCTGTTATAGGAAACGCTATGCCTATTCGAGGACTGACATTCAGCTGAGACGGAACATCTTTATACCAAATTCTTTGCCTATCCGACAGTGATACATCATCCGGATTAACCCAAATTGAATCACTACCGTTTCTAAGCCAATCACTAAATGGATTGTAAACATTCGGATTACTCTCATCCACCAATTTTCTTCCATTGGAATTGAAATAATCCAGTCTTAAACCAATATTTACGATCATATTTTCGTATTCGATCTTATCCTGTATGTATCCTGAATATTGCACCGGTGATTCATCATACATCAAATGGTTGGGAGTTGATCTATCCAAAACGTTGGGTACAAAAGGCTCGATCGTTGTTCCGGCAACCGGATCCAAAGCAGCCACAATTGTGAAGTCATCTAAAGTCAGATCGTGTTGCTTAAGCTCAAAACCAAATTTTATCTCATTTTTAAGATTTATTTGGCTTGTCAATTCTGCTTTTAAAAGATCAGTCACAGTTTTGCGATCAAAATGATGCAGATTAGTACCTGAAATATTGAATGCAAAATTTTCGGAGTTTAATAGAAGAGGATCTTCATATCTCGAGTCAAGTGGATCCTCATATAGAAATTCCTGAAATTCAGACTGAAACCTTGAAGCTTTCAATGTGTAGAATGTTCCGGACGATAATGCATGATTCAGCGTAAGAGTTATTGTATTTCCCCTGTCAAATTTATTTACATCACCGTCTGCGTTTAAGCGGAAAAAATGATCATAGTCCTGGAAATCTCTCTTATTAAAAATGTAATTCAAATGAATATTAATATTTTGAATGGGGCGAAAAGTCAATTTGCCCTGAAAAGATGTTTTTTCCTCCCAATTCATAGGTCTGATTATAGAATCAGGTATTTTATTATGGATAGCTAATATGCTTCCATCCCCAATATCTTGGGCGATTATAAATTGCCTCAGATCGGAAAGCAAAGGGTCTCCAGCTTGCACAGTATCTATTAGAACATCATCTATGCTAAGTGTATTGATATGTTCTGCTAAATTTCCAACTCCGTATAGAAAGCCCTGCGAAGAGAAGAACCTCGCATTAGTATAAAATCTGAACTTATCGCTTGTGAAAGGTATTGGTCCGCTCAAACTACCCTGTATGTTATAATTTTCAACAGGATTCAGATCATCTAAGTTCATGAACAATTCAGAGTTACCGGTGCTGAAATCACCCGCATAAAATGTCATAGAACCGTGCAGAGACTCGCCACCCGATTTTGTAATAATGTTCACAATGCCAGACATTGCCTCGCCGTATTCGGCATTAAACGTTCCGGTCACAAGCTGCAACTCCGAGATAGAGCTCTTTTCCAGTTCTACGGCAGAAACTCCATCAAAAACATCTGTCACAGGAATTCCATCGACCATATATACCACTTCACTGGATCTACCACCTCTAAAATGCAAGCCGCCGCCAGCGTCTTTTGTGATCCCCGCTTTTGTTTGAAGAATATCGTTCACTTCCTGTATCGGCGTGAATTCAAGTTCATCACTTGAGATATGAACTTCAGATGAGGTTCTGTCCCTTATTATGATCGGTCTCTTAGAAATTACTACGACCTCTTCCCCAACTATTGTCGATGATAAAAGATTGAAATTGAGATTAGTTGTCAAACCAACAGAAACCGTTACTTCCTCCATATTGGTTTGTTTATACCCAATAAAACTTGCTTTAACTGTATAAACACCAGGTGGAACATTCAAAATCACAAAACTGCCGTCGAACCCTGTCGCAGCGCCAAGTCCTGTGCCGGAAATAACCACATTCACACCTACAAGCGGCGAATTGGAATCAGCGTCTATTACTTTACCTACTATTTTTCCGGTAGTTCCGGAAAATGCGATTGACGGAAACAAAATAATGGCATTAACTATAATGCTAACGCATAATAAGATTAGAAATTTTCTCAAATGGATAATTCCTGTGTCATTTCGACAAGATTTATTGAATTAAGACGTTTCATGAATATCTTAGAATTTTGCTCATGCTCCAGCCGTTTATAAGTCTTATCCAGAATAGCGTTCCAATTATCGGCAACATATTGCCTTTTCAGCTCAGGCTCCAATTCAATATAAGTAGGTTTATAAGATTCAATTCTATCAAGGACCTGAAAGATCAGGAAGTATTCTCCATGCTCCAACGGTCCTGCAACATCAGAAACTGCTGTCTCCGATATTGATTGCCTGAAAATACCAAGATCTTCAACCGATACATAACCGAAATTGCCTCCGAATTCACGTATCGACTCTCTCAATGTATATTTCGTTGCGAGTGCCGATGAAGAGACACCTGCCTCGATAGAATCGATCAGTGCCTCTGCGAATGACCTGCTTTTCACAATGATCTCAACCAATTTCACTTTTTCCGATTCATAATAATCTGCGTAATTGATATCATAAAATTCTTTTATCTCGTTATCGGCAATGGTTGTCGAGTCAATAACAAGTTTTTGTAACCGGGTTAACTGGGCGTTTCTGATCGAAAGGGAATAGTTTTCCAAAAATTGGCTGTCATTATCCAAACCCATTTGTATGGATTCATTAACAAGATACTTTCGGGAAATTAGACCTAAAATATAAGCCTGCAGATTACTTTGATCACTCAAATCAACGGGCGTTCTGTAATATAGTCGAGTTGACCACTCAAAATAATCAGCTACACTGAATTCATCAGATTCCCAGCGAGCAATAACACTTGTCGCTTGCAAATTATTTTTGTTCAGCGTTTCGCTCAGTACGGAATTATAGGAATTTAGATTTTCTGATGTTAAATAATTTTGAAACTTGGACAATATGCCTTCATCCCATTCAACATTCAATTCAGTCAAATATTCATCTACATAAGATTTTGCGTTCATCTTAAGGTGCTCTTTTTGCAATGCTCTTGTCAAACGCTTCTTTTCATTGGCATATTGAAATTCTGTTATCAAAGGTCGTGGTTTTTTATCAAGCAGAAGTAATATCGTGTAACCAGTTGGTACTTTAATCGGTTCAGTTACGCCATTTTTATCAAGTGATGCCAAGCCAAAAAGAGCTTTTCGTTTAAGATCTTTTCCCTGTACAAACCCAAGATCATATATGTTTGAATCCAGCATGGGCGGAACTTTAAACTTCGAGGCTACCTCCTCCAGTCCAAATCCCTGCTCAAGAAATACTTTAGCCTGTTGAGCGTCATTTGCAGTGACTGTAAATAATTGCTTAATCCGAAATGATGTCGATTCGATAATATAACGTTTTCTCAGTTCTTTTTCGGTTACAGAAATATTTGGTTTAATGAATTTATCAGCAAACGCAGATACTAAAAGATCATCTCTTTTTGAGATGATCTCGTTTTTATAATCGGCTTTATTTGTAATTTCTGATGTGACAGTGTTAATGAGAAGGGACTCATGCACCATCTGCCTGAGAATAGACTGCCTCACCGGAATGTTATCCGAAATTCCGGTGCGTTCTAAATACCTTTGATACTTTTTTATAAAATCTGAATTAGTTATAGAACCGGCATCCGAAATCGACAGAATTTCGGAATCGACAGTAGGAACGCTTACTAAACTGATCAATAATGCAACAACGCTTGTGAACATTAGTGCTATTATCAGTAGAAATTTTATATTATGCTTTTTCTTCAAACCCTTATTATAGTTGTTTAAAGTAAT
>CBDUTM010000239.1:0-3754 GCA_965369985.1 uncultured bacterium
TGTCAAAAATATCTCCTGATATGATGACAGCATCGATCTTATTCTTATCTGAAATAGCGAAGTCAATTGCACGGCTGAAAGCATCTGAAAGATCTTTTCGACGGGCTTTTCCTTTGCTGCCGAGCCAATTGAACTTTGCGCCCAAGTGTAGATCAGCAAGATGTAATAATCGTATCATAAATTGATAGTCCCGTCGTGATGTAAATTTAACTAAGGGTCATACAAAGGCAAGACTTTATGGAATTAGAATAATAGATTGACATCGAGCAGTTGTGTATTAAATTTGGAGACAAGACTTGATCAGTCATATTTAAAAACAGATGATTTTTTAGCAGTAAATGCTATTCACAATCGGGAAGGAGCTAAACAACACCTAACTGGGGGTCCGGTGAAAGACGGGAGGCAGAGAGAATGTTCAACAGCAACTGCGTTTTTACAAGATCTAAACACAACTCAATTGTCCTTTTATTATTTATTACAGCAATGTTCTTGTTTTTCTTAGAGCCGCTTCACGCTCAGATCGGTCAAGTTAAAATTCTCGCATCCGATGGAGTTGCAGAAGATGACTACGGATGG
Source organism: uncultured bacterium (assembly GCA_965369985.1). Classification (GTDB taxonomy): domain Bacteria; phylum Fidelibacterota; class SORT01; order SORT01; family SORT01; genus JACZTG01. Next base: position 577 of record CBDUTM010000239.1, read on the forward strand.
TCAGTCTCCATCTCGGGCGACTATGCCATTGTAGGAGCTTACATGGATGATGATAGTGGAAGTGCATCAGGTTCTGCATATATATATAACCGTAGCGGTGTAATTTGGACAGAGCAGGCAAAACTTACCGCTTCCGATGGTGCGATTGATGATCACTTTGGATGGACAGTCGCTATTTCAGGAGACTACGCCGTGGTGGGAGCATATAAGAATAGTGATAATGGATTTCTTTCGGGTTCAGCTTATGTTTACATGCGCAGCGGTTCGACCTGGTCTCAGCAGGCCAAACTGCTTCCTTCAGATGGGTCGACTGATGATCACTTCGGATGGTCTGTCGCCATCTCGGGCGACTACGCCGTAATTGGCGCTATCTCAGCTTCAGGTGGATTAGGATCAGTTTACGTGTATTTGCGTGATGGCACAAACTGGTCGGAACAGGCAATACTTTTAGCATCCGATGGAGCTGATGGAGCTCTATTTGATCGCTTCGGAGAAGCTGTGGCAATTTCAGGCGATTATGTCGTCGTAGGAGCATCGTCTGATGATGATAATGGAACCAGCTCGGGTTCAGCATATGTGTATATGCGCAGCGGTACAAACTGGTCAGAGCAGGCTAAGTTACTTCCTTCCGTTGGCGCGGAATTCGATTTTTACGGATCGACGGTCTCCATCTCCGGTGACTATATCGTCGTAGGAAACCCTCAGAATGATGATAATGGAGATAAAGCAGGTTCAGCTAATGTGTATATGCGTAGCGGTACATCCTGGCCACAGCAAGCGAAATTACTCGCCTCCGATGGAGCGGCATCTGACTTCTTTGGCGCAGGAGTCTCCATCTCCGGAGATCTCATTTCTGTAGGCGCTCGCTCGGATGATGATAATGGAGGAAGCTCGGGCTCCATATACATTTTTAGGCGAAATGGCACTAGTTGGCCACAGAGTGATAAAGTAGTGGCATTCGATGGAGAGGCAGTAGACCATTTTGGAAGATCAATTGCCGGTGACAGTGCATCTATAATAGTTGGAGCTTGGGGAGATGATGATAATGGAACAGATGCAGGATCGGCTTATATTCTTAATTTATTTAACACTGCTCCTGTCATCACATCGGCTGATTCGGTTAATGCATTTGAAGATCTGGAATTCTCATATACTGTAACAGTCATCAATCTTGAAAGAAATAATCTATCATATATTTTCTCGGATCTATCGAGTTGGCTGTCAGTTTTAGGAACCACTGTATCCGGCACACCCACAGAAGGGGTGACATCAGGAGCATTTACGGTCATAGTCAGTGACGACTCGTTCAGCGACTCCCTGGATGTGACTATCACAGTTGCTGCCGTTAACGATCCGCCTATGTTTGTGGATTTTCCTGATTCGATTGAAATAGTTTTGGGTGAGAGTGATACGCTGATCTTGTCAGAATTTGCCACTGATATAGACGATCCGGATACATTGTTGATTTGGTCCACACTCAATTGCTTAGGCGCAGATAGCATAGCCTGCGTGACAATGAACGCAGATTCAGCTATTATCCAAACTATTGGAGATATCTCTGGATTTCAGGAACTTACTTTTATAGTGAGTGATACATCGGGAGCTTCCGACTCGGTGAGCACAATTATTGTTGTTAAGTTGGTGGTAGGGATCGCTAATGAGGGTCTGATCCCACAAGAATACAGTTTAGCAGATAACTTTCCTAATCCGTTCAATCCGCAAACAACCGTCAGTTACGGATTGCCCAAGCAGTCTAACCTTTCTCTCATAATATATAATTTAACGGGACAGGAAATAATGCGTTGGGACGAGCAAAACAGCCTTCCCGGATTTTACCAGAAAATATGGAACGGGACAAATAAATTTGGAGTTTCTGCTGGCAGCGGAGTCTACTTTTATAGGATAATTGCAGGCGATTTCGTTCAAACGAAGAAGATGGTGCTTCTAAAATGAGGATAAGCGGTCAGGCAAGACTCGGACCCACACTCGGGCATATCAATAGAACTTATCTATTTTCTCTAACCGGTAAATGTCCTGATTGTTATCCCGGAATGAGCTGAACAGCAGCTCGTTTTTCGTAGGATGAAAAGCAGCAAAGTCTTCATCCGATGGATGACTCGTCATCTGAACGGTAAAGAGGTCCGAAACTCTCAAGAGCCATAGATCGTTATTTCCTGCTCTGTCAGATGTAAATGCGATATAATTTCCATCCGGTGACCAGACGGGATTTTTCTCCGATGAGTTCCAATCAAGAAGCTTCAAAGGCAGTCCGGCAAAGATATCTTTTATCCATAGATCGAAGCTGCCGTCAATATCCGAATGAAAAACCACCTGACTGTTATCGGGAGAGACGGACGGATGCCCGTCCAAACCTTCCCGGGATACTAACGGCGTCAGCTTAAGATCCCTCATACGAAGATTCCAAATTTCGGTTTTTCCATCCTTTTCTTGTTCATAGATAATAAATTCCCCGTTGCTGCTTCCCGACGGGAAAAATGCCTGGGCTGTGTCCTCGGTCAGCACACTGATCTCATCCGTATCAAGATTCAAAAGGCGAAGCTGAAACGAACCTGAATCGTTAGAGGAATATAGCAAGCTGTTCCCCACTGACCAATATGAAGGCATTATATCAGCCTTAGGATTGTTCGAAAGATTCAATGCGTTGCTCGCGAACGTATCGATCAAGGCGCTGTTATCTATCGAGTACAATTCCATATTACCGTTCCGCAGACTTTGCACAATAACTCTAAGTGAATCCGAAGTATATGTCGGCACTGTATTAAACAGTTCAACTTCGGCTTTATTACTCGTGATCCTTTTTATGGTCAGCATATCGACTCTGAAAAGTATGCTGTCAGTGAAAAATGTTTCGCTATTCCACCACGACACGTTGAGCGAATAAAATGTAGTGTCTGTGAAGAGAGCAGGATCAGAAAAATTCAGTGCAAGTGACTCCACCCTTCCTTGTAATGTCGTATCCAGAACACCGACTATCTGATAGCTGGTCATCTCCACTGAAGAATTAGAATTTATATTCACTTGTATGCTCACATTACCGGATACATTAAATCCGTTCGAAGGATAAACTATCTCTATATACTCTTCGATCTCCCCATTCCCCAGCTTTCCGTCATCCGAACAACCGGCAAACATCAAAAAAACCGCAATAAGCGGGAAC
>CBDUTM010000240.1:0-3722 GCA_965369985.1 uncultured bacterium
CCTCAAATTAGGGATATGTGTTTTTATCGGTATCGTCATCTGGTTTTTGCCTGTTCCGGATTCTAATCCCGAAAAAGGCTGGTCTGTTTTCTCCGTTTTTATTCCCGTGATCGTCAGCTTTATTCTCCGTCCATTCCCTATCGGCGCAATGGTTCTGCTCGGTCTGGTCGTCCTTATGGCAACAGGTACTCTCACAGCTGATTCCGCTCTTTCAGGATTCGGGAACAGCACGGTCTGGTTGGTAGTGGCGGCATTCCTGATAGCGGGAACGGTTGTGAAATCGGGATTCGGTCGCAGGCTCGCACTTCTTCTCGTAGCGAAATTCGGAAGATCGATGCTCGGATTAGGCTATTCGATCACAGCGGCGGAACTGCTGCTCGGTCCTGTTGTTCCTTCCAATACTGCACGGGGCGGAGGAATCCTCGCTCCGATAAACCGTTCGCTTGCCGAAGCGCTCGGATCTTTTCCTGATGACAAACCCGAAAGAGCAGGAGAATATATATCTCTTTTGGGAGCGCATGCAAACCTCATAACCGCGGCGATGTTCCTCACCGGAATGGCAGCAAATCCTGTTCTCGCCGGAGCTGCCAAAACCGTTTTCGATGTTGACTTCACGTGGGGAATGTGGCTGTTAGGCTCGATAGTTCCGGGCATTATCGGTCTGGCATTACTCCCTCCTTTTATCAAACGTCTGACCAAGCCCACATTGACAGATACGGGCGCGGCTATCGACAAAGCGAATTCAGAACTTGCCTTGATGGGCTCATGGTCACGTCACGAAAAAATGATGGGGCTGGTTTTCGTGGTCATGCTCCTCCTCTGGTCAACTAAGGCGTTTCACGGGATGAACGCAATGCTCGTAGCATGGATCGGAATTGCTATTCTGCTGTTCACGCGGACACAGACCTGGGAAGATATTGTCCGAAACTCACAGGCTTGGGACACATTGATCTGGTTAGGCGGGCTCCTTACGATGGCTAATATGTTGAAAGAATTCGGATTGATCGGATGGTTTGCGGGTCAGATGCAGGCGATGCTCTCCGGCTTGGACGGCTTAGCCGTCGTGATCGTATTAGCGTTGATTTATTTTTATAGTATGTATGCGTTTTCAATGCTCACCGCTCATATTTTCGCTTTAGCGGCGGTGTTTTTCAGTGTGGCTCTCGGCACTGGCGCGCCTGTCTTACTCACGATCGGTCTGCTGGCTTACTTCTCCAATCTGTGCGCCTGCACCACCAACTACTCTACCGGTCCCATCGTTATCTATTTCGGGCAGGGTTACGCTAAACCCAACCGCTGGTTCTCAATCGGATTTCTTGTTTCGCTTTTCCATCTGTCTATCTGGCTCACTATCGGATTAGCCTGGTGGAAGTTCCTTGGCTGGTGGTAAAGGATAGATGCAGCAATCAAACTTTCAAAGAAGGCTGATTCAAATAGTTTAAGAAGATCAGGGTTTGTCTACCGAAATTTTCAATGCCTTTCCTTTTGTCAGCCAGGATACTCCAAAAAGCATAATAGCTATGGTATCCAATCAGGCAAAAGGTCAACTCTCCGGGCAGGTTGCGCGAACAGTCCATTTGCCATCAGGCTGCTTTTCTTTTTCTACAGTGCATCCTTCCCTCTCAAAACTTCTGACAACTTCTCTCACATCACTTTCCGGGATATCTTTAAGAACCTTTTTTACTGACATAAACTTTTCTCCTCATAGTTATTGTTCATTCAACTTTAGTTCGAATACCGCTTTCTTTCTAATTTCTTCAAACTCCGATCCATAAAGAAACATCGTCATATCTCCCGGGCCAACATTTAGCCCGTTTGTTTTCATCCACTCCTTTAGTTTTATTTCATTTGCTTCATTAACATTCTCTCCATCCGGCATCAAATAATTTCTGATAAAGATGCTTGAACTTGACTTGAGATAAGATGATACTTGCGTTAATATTTTTGATTCCGATCGAGCAACAGCTTGTTTAAATGCTATTAATTGAGGAGTAATTCTCGTATCCTTTTCCCATAATTTTGACTTTATAGACGCTAAGGACTGTAATGCTGATTGAATTGATGTTTGGTCAATCCCTGAAGTGAGAGGTATTAAATTTGTAATATTCTCAGAATCAATACCTATAATATCTACAGAAATTCCCCCTGATAAATTACCCTGGTTAGCCTCCAATCCAATTGCTCCCAAACTGGCTAAATTTAAATTAGATTTACTGGTGGTAACAGTCGCCTTAATTCTTAAACCAACACCAATTCGACCACTCCCTAAAATTTTACCACTATCATCGTAAACATATTCTACTCTATATTTCATATAATCCATTACTACTTCGTAACTGCCCGCATCTGCACTGACTGACGAATCTAAAAATTTCACAATGCCAGAGACCTCATTTTTCATTACCGAAACCTCTGCTGATTGGTTTGGAAGTAACGCTCGTATCGAATCCGCATTAGATAGAGATCTCCAATATACACTCTTTTCAGTGTTTGTTGAGCTGTCATAGACTATCACCATTGAAACAGGGATTGGATCATCTATCGGTTGATAACCTAAATAATCTTTAGATGTTATTGAAGTAATCATCAAAGATTCGCCGCAACCAATGAAATTTGATAATATTATTACACTAAGAATTAGTAGGTTCTGCTTCATCAATTATTCTCCTTTAATTTCAAACCTTTCGAGTATTCTATATAGCAACTTCACCTATAATCACTCTTCAATTGATACTATTGGTTTCAATATCTGCGCATTCTTTTTATTTTTGCCATTTCTCCGAAGATAATTTTTCTTTTATAGTCCAACCATAATCCTTAGCCAGCAGAGCGATATTTCTTCAGCACGAGATTGGAGAGCCATCGGAACTCATTATTATTACATATCTAATGCGCTCTTAGATGCTTTGATTCCCTTACCCAAAATGTAATTTAGTGATGCTCCAGCTCCCAGTGCAGCCAGTGCAACTGTGGTATTCTGACTTGCTGCATCCGCTACAACGAGCAATTGATAAACAAAAATTGCTCCAAGCGGTGAAAAGAGAATGTAAAATTGATGACGGGTAATTTTTTCTATCTTCATGCGAAATTTTTTCAGGTCTTTTTCTTCTGGTTGACTTATGTCTAATTTATCAAAATCAGGTTGATCCTTTATCTCCTCCACAATGATGTAGATCGTAATTAAACTCGCTCCGATAACTGCAAGGAGCATGACCCACAACGGAGCTCCAAAACCAGTTTCTATATTTGCTCCTCCTGCTGAAGTATTATTATCCGTAGCATCAATACTTCCTTCAACAATCGTAATGTTAGGACCTTTTCGTGATGTGAGGGAAAAAAGCCACTCAGGGGGTACCCTTTTATCGTAAGTACCGTGGAACATCGAAGCAAATCCTAAAGACAGTGTTTCGCTCTTATCGGATGTTCCGTTGACAGTAGCCAGGCTTACTAAAATGGTAAAAATCATCGTAACTGTAAATAGGAAAGCAAATAAAATAGAAAAATTATACTTCCATTCTTTCGGAAGTTTGCGAAGGAAGGGAATGATTATGCTGATCAGAAAGATTGCGGGAAGAAAGATTACCGGCCATATGTTTACGCTGACTGTTCTGAACGAACCCTCACCTCTTATTGTGAGAACGACTTTTCCCCTCATTTTTATTGAGCCAGTTCCGTTAGAATCCTCTTTCTGTGCTTTGGCGAATATCCGTATTTCTTTGACC
>CBDUTM010000241.1:0-3696 GCA_965369985.1 uncultured bacterium
AAACTGTTTTCAAAATCCTTTCCAACCAGTATCAGTCCGCCACGAGGTCCACGTAATGTTTTATGAGTGGTAGACGTTATTATATGACAGTGGGGAATCGGGTCATTATGAATTCCGGTGGCAACTAATCCCGCAAAATGAGCCATATCGCACATCAGAAATGCGCCGATCTCATCAGCGATCTCACGAAACTTTTCGAAATCAATATTGCGTGGATAAGCGCTCCCCCCCGTGACGATGATCTTCGGCTTATGCTCTCTTGCCGTCTTAGCTACTTCATCGAAATCAATAACTTCCGTATCTTTGGTCACGCCATAAGATACCACGTTATATATCTTCCCTGAAAAATTAACCGGCGAGCCGTGTGTTAGATGACCTCCCATAGAAAGATTCATCCCCATCAGAGTATCGCCCGGTTGCAGGAATGTGAAATAAACACCCATATTCGCCTGCGAACCCGAATGAGGCTGAACGTTCACATACTCGGCGTTGAATAGTTTTTTTGCTCTGTCCCGGGCGAGATCTTCCGCCACATCAACAAAATTGCATCCGCCGTAATATCGTTTTCCGGGATAGCCTTCTGCATATTTATTCGTCAGGACGGAACCCGCAGCTTCCAATACTTTGCGACTCACGAAATTTTCCGAGGCTATCATTTCAAGCGTCTGACGCTGACGGGCTACTTCACCCCGCATGGCTTCATAAAGTTCCGGATCTTCAATTTTCAGTGTGGATAACAAATCATATACCTGTCAATTCGTGGATTTTTTCTACTCTGCGGTCATGCCTTCCATGTTCAATATCAGTATTGAACCATGAATCAAGTATATCTTCAATAGAGTCTGTTCTATCCATACGCGCACCGAGGCAGAGAAGATTAGCGTGGTTATGCTGTTTAGCGAGTTTGGCGGTTTCCATGGAGCTGCAGACAGCCGCACGAACTCCGGGCAACCTGTTTGCCACCATGCTCATACCTATTCCCGTTCCGCACACCAAAATACCTTCGGTTGTTTCTTTATCGGAAACAGACTTGGCAGTGCTGAATGCCAAATCGGGGTAATCTATAGACTCGTTGGAATGAGTGCCAAAATCTACGACTTCATATCCCTTAGCTTTAAGGTAGTCGCTTATTTCTTCCTTCAGCTCGTAACCGGCATGGTCGGCGCCGATAGCTATTTTCTTTTTACTGACCTCTTTATCCAATCGTAGCACTCGCCTATAGGTTTAAACTTTTTTGAATGCATAAAAATATCACCCGTACTGGGAGCCATCTGAACCAGAAATTCAGCCCTTGATCTTGCGGGACCATAACCAAGTTTTGAGGCTTCATTCACATCATCCAACGCTAATTCATAAACTAATTTATCGTGTATGGAAGGTACTATGGCATCTTTATCAGCCTGGCACGACAATGAAATTTCTTCGAGGATCAACGCTCTCACATAATATCCCCTACCGTCTTTCGGTGTGGCGCTGATGGTTTTATTTGCCCATGAATATGCCGTTTGAAATTGTCCGTCTAATTTATATAGATCGGCAATATCATAAAGCAGCTGTTTATCCTTCGCCCTTAACTTGAGCATTCTTTTAACCGATTTGATCGCCGATTCGTTGTCGTCAAGATTTTTATAACTGTTGGCGATCCGGTCAAGCGCTAAAAAATGGTTCGGATCTAATACCAACAATTTCTCGAATAAGGTTACTGCCGTTTCATATTCAGACGCCTCATATACAGAATTGGCATATTCAAGGAGGTACTCGGCATTATCAGGATTATCTAAATACCTACCTTTAAGTAATTCCGTTGGGTCACCTCCAAGGAGCTTCACTACCGTAACCATGTCATTCCTTGCCGACACATCCTGATCGTCCATATCGATTATTTTATTTAATACTTCAAGATCCTTTTCGTAATAAGCACTCCTGAAATAGAGATCGTGCAGTTTCCTCCAACGGGCAATATTCGTCGGGTCCAGATCAGCAATAATTTCATTCTCTCTTATTACCAGATCGGACTCACCGGCTAACTGATGTAGGAACGCCACGTTTTCATGTAGCCCTATATTATCCGGTTGTTCTTTCAAGCCTTCTTGAAAAACCAACAACGCGCTATCCGGCTTTCCGAGCTCTCTATATGAGTTACCAAGATATATCCATATCTTGTCACCATATTTTTCCGTACAGCCTCCATTTGCCATTTTTCTGTAATTAGCTAAGGAGCTTTCAAATTCTTTATTCTTGAAATATTCAAAAGCGGTGGACAGCCAGATCCTGCATTGCCTGTCTTGCACTCTTGCAAGAGAGTCCAGCCTTGCCTTTTCCGCTTCAGTCATAACATCACCGCCGGCACCGCCTTTGGGCGCACAGCTGGTGAGCACAGAATACACAAACGCCATGAAGAGTAATCCGATCAATCCTTTCTTTCGGATGATTTTTAAATTTAGAGTCATTTACTGCTCCTTAATGTTTCTTTCTAGATTATCTATTTTTTCGTACAAACCAGAGTTCACTGGCAGAATATCCACTACTAAAAATAATACCCTTTTCAATTGGTAATGTAGTATTTTCGGTATCTCTGAATACGAATGCCACACCTAAATCAAAATTTTCTTTGCCCCTGTGAACCGGTATTCCCAGCCCAAAACTAAACGATGTTTCAAATATTGCACCGTCATCAAATGTCTTCACATAAAGCTTCCGAAAGCTGGCTCCACCCCTGAGAGCAATAGAACTTAAAAATGGAGCTCTTCTCGTTATTGAATTCCTTTCAATGCCGCTCAATATATCGTAAGCCACACCATACTGTCCATCAAAATCTGTGTCGAAGGCACTCCAATCACTTCGTTGGTATTCAACAGCGTAGCGATATCTATCCCAAAAGCTATAGCTCATACCCAATCTCAATTCTACAGGATAATCGATTCTTATTTTCGAGCCGATAATATCATCGGCAAATAAGAGGTTTATTTCTCTTCTTATGTTAAAACCAATTGGCAACGAAAGAGAAAACGCGTACATAAATTTATTATTTTGTACAAATGAGCTGAGTGTAAAAATACTGCCATCGAATGAAGTAATTTTGGTAAAATCTCCCTCCCTGAATCCTGTTTCTCCAAACACAGTATTCCATTCTTGTATCTTATTGCCAAAAACCCAGTCGTTTTTAATTCCGATCGATAATTTATCTTTCACCAGATAAGCTACTCCGAGTCCGAAAGTACTGATCCCGCCACTTCCATCGACACGCAGATCCCATGGTACACCGTTTGTATTGCCGGATTGAACAAGAGAATAATTTGAACTGCTTAATGGATATACTCCGCCCGCTACGACGTATTTGGAACCAAGAGGAAAACCCATTGTGAAACCGCCGAACTCGGTAAATGAACCATTCACCCCATTTTCTACCTGATTATAATTTGTATTGCTCTGGAAATTGATACGAACAGGTCTAACAAATATCCATTGAGCAGGATTCCATCGGCTGTAATTAAATGCGTCGTTTAACACAATGTTGACTCCGCCCATTCCGAGAGAACGAGCTGAAACTGCGGTCAGTCTCTCCCCGATCCCGAATTTACCGGTTAAACTTCCGCCAAAAAGAGTCTTTGCAGAAAATTCAACAAGTATAAATATTATTAGTAGTGATCTGCTTTTCAATTTGAAAAATCCGGTGGTTCTACATAGAATATATCA
>CBDUTM010000242.1:0-3690 GCA_965369985.1 uncultured bacterium
TACAGCCTTGTTCCGTTCGGATGGATACTTTCATCGAAGAATACTCCAGGTGAACGATGCAGCTGACTTACAATGACCCTTTCGGCGCCGTTAATGATGAAGGTTCCGCTATTGGTCATATAGGGAACGTTTCCGAAAAATACGTCCTGCTCGATAACTTCTTCTATCTTCCCGGTCTCTTCTTCACTCGATACGGAAAGACGTAAGACTGCCTTAAGAGGCACACTATAAGACATTCCCCTGTCCTGGCATTCCACTATAGTATATTTTGGTGATCCTAAAAAATAATTGACGTACTCGAGCTTATAATTGCCTCGAGAATCCTCAATTGGAAAAATTGTTTCGAATACTGCCTGGAGTCCTTTACTTTCACGCTTATCAGCGGGGACTTTCATTTGAAGGAATTCTTCGTACGATTCCAACTGAATGTCAAGAAGATTGGGCATCTCTACAGATGATTCAAACTTCGAAAAGGACTGCCTGGCAAGGTATTGACCCTTTACTCTCTTCAAGAAGGCTCCTCCTTGCGGTATGTCACTTGAAAATTAAGTTTATTGTACAAGAGACGGATTGTTATTTCAGCTCTACTGTGGCGCCTGCCTCTTCTAACGTTGCTTTGGCTTTCTCTGCGTCCTCTTTTGATACCTTCTCGAGAACGTTTCCCGGGGCTTTATCAACAACATCCTTCGCCTCGGTTAAACTTAGTTCCGTCATCGCTCTAACAGCTTTGATTACTTGGATCTTCTGGCTTCCTATCTCAGTCAAGACAACATTGAATTCTGTCTGCTCCGCAGCTGCTTCTTCTCCGCCACCGCCGCCTGCCGCTGCTGCGACCGCTACGGGCGCTGCTGCTGTTACGCCGAATTTTTCTTCAATGTCTGCAATCAGCTCGGAAACTTCGAGCATATTTGCCTTCTCAAGATATGTGAGCACATCATCCTTTTTGATGGTTGCCATTATTAGAAATTCCTCCTAATTATCATGTTTATAAATTTCAAATTTTATTCCTGCTTACTATCCTTAAATGCGTCTAATACTCCAACAAGTTTCGTCATCGAAGCTTGCAGTGTTGCCGCAAGAGTCCTCATCGGACTTTGCAGATCACTCAGGAGACGGCTGAACAGCTCATCCCGTGATGGTAATTTCGCTATCTGATTGAATTTATCAGCCTCGAATACCTCGCCGTCAAACCAACAAGCTTTTACTTTCATCTTGTTGTGCTTCTTAGTGAAATCGCTTATCACCTTGGCGGGGGAGGCAGGGTCATCATAGCTTAACGCTATGCCGGTTGGCCCTACCAAATATTCCGACAGTCCTTCAATCTTCGCTCCCTTGGCTGCTAGATCTATCAATGTGTTCTTAGCTACACGATATTCAACCCCCACTGCGGTAAGTTTCCTTCGGAAATCAATAGCTTCTTCAACCGTCAATCCCGTAAAGTCCGTTATATACACCCCCGTCGCCCTACTTAATTTATCAGTAAGTTCCTTGACCATTTCTTCTTTTTGAGGATTAGGCATCTATCATACTCTCCATAAATGAAATTTAATTCTATTTAGCTCCCGCTGACAATTTATCTACTTTGATGCCGGGTCCCATTGATGACGACAATGTCATTGACTGGAAATATACTCCTTTAGAAGCTGCCGGTTTCAAACGTACAATGGCGCCTACAAGACTTTTAATGTTCTCGGAAAGTTTATCTTCATCGAACGAAACTTTTCCTACGGGCGTATGAACAACTCCGAATTTATCCGTTCTCAGTTCCAACCTGCCCGCTTTCAATTCTTTTACGGCTTTCCCTATGTCCATCGTTACCGTTCCGCTCTTCGGGTTTGGCATAAGTCCGCGTGGTCCGAGCACCCTTCCCAGCTTCCCAAGCTCCGCCATAGTATCAGGAGTGGCAACAATAACGTCAGTGTCTGTCCAACCGCCGTTTATCTTTTCGATCATATCTTCAAATCCGACCATATCCGCACCGGCTTCAGTCGCCTCTTTTTGCTTTTCGCCTTTAGCGATGGCAAGAACTTTAATATCTTTACCAATTCCGTGCGGCAGAGAGACCGTTCCCCTTATCTGCTGCTCGGCATGCTTCGGGTCTACACCGAGATTTATGGATAACTCAACCGTCTCGTCATATTTCGAGGTGCTGAAACCCTTAAGAAGTTTTATCGCATCCGAAAGCGAATATTTTTCCATCCTGTCGATCTTTTCGAAATTCTCTCTATATCGTTTCGAACGTTTCATCTATTCACCCTCTATAAGGATGCCCATACTTCTCGCAGTCCCGGCAATTATCTTCATCGCCTGTTCAATATCATTCGCGTTCAGGTCCACCATTTTCATCTCCGCGATCTTCCGGACGTCTTCCTTTCTGATATCCGCGACTTTCTCTTTATTCGGCTCGCCCGATCCTTTATCTATCTTTGCCGCCTTCAGCAGAAGGTCGGACGCGGGAGGAGTTTTGGTTACAAATGTGAAAGTTCGGTCAGTGTATATGGTTAATTTCGCAGGGACGATATAGCCTCGCATTTTTTCCGTACGCGAATTATATGCCTTACAAAATTCCATTATATTTACACCGTGTGCTCCGAGAGCAGGTCCTACCGGAGGAGCAGGCGATGCCGCCCCACCTTGAATATGCAATGTAATTTTTGCTTCTACTGTTTTAGCCATAGTCCTCTACTTCTCCATTTGTACTTGAAGAAAGTCAAGCTCGACCGGTGTAGCTCTGCCGAATATGGAAACCATAACTTTAACTTTCTGTTTCTCTTGATTTATTTCTTGAACGTATCCGGCAAAATCGTTGAATGGTCCGTCAACGACTTTTATAGAATCTCCCACAGCGTATGGCGCTGCCGCACCGGTTCCCTTAGCCTTATCTTTGGCGTCGCCAAGTATTCTTCGTACTTCGCTTTGCCCGAGTGCCTGTGGTTGATTCCCCGGTCCGATAAAATTCAATACGCCATATGCGTCTTCCACTAAAAATTGGGTTTCCCTGTCAAGGTCCATCTGAATGAGCACATAGCCGGGAAAATTCACCTTGACTCTGTGTCGTTTTTTTCCGTCTCGCATCTCAACGACATTCTCTGTCGGAACAAGTACCTGAAAAATTTTGTCTTCCATTCCCTCGCGATCAATTGTAGCAAGAAGTGATTCCATTATCTTCCGCTCCTGTCCGCTGAATGTTCTGATCGTATACCATTTTGCCCTGTCAACATCGATCTTTTCTTCTTCATCTTCTTCGGTGTCAGTTTCATCCTCATCTGCTTCTTCGGCAACAGGTGCTACCGGCGCGACAGGCTCATCAGGCGATATATAAGGGACAGATTCTGCTGCTACCTCGTTCTCGGCATCTTCCACTTTTTGAGATTCCGGTTCAGATTCTTCTTCAACTACAGGTTCAGCTTCTGTCACTTCTTCGGCTTTCGCCTTAACTTTAGCTTTGCTTTTGGATTTAGATTTAGTTTCGATCTCTTCTTCTGCCTTATCCTCAGCTATAGGCTCAGATTCCGCCTCAGTCTCAACTTCGGTTTCGGCTTCGGATTCAGATTTAGTTTCGATCTCTTCTTCTGCCTTTTCCTCACCTACAGGGTCAGGTTCCGCCTCAGTCTCAACTTCGGCTTCAGGTTCAGGTTCAGTCTCGACCGTTTCTTCTACCTTGTCCTCAACTTCAACCGCTTCATCCTG
>CBDUTM010000243.1:0-3668 GCA_965369985.1 uncultured bacterium
AAGATACTATTAATCTGACCGTTATTTTAGCCCTTTATTGCCTGAAATAAGAGCCACGGTTCCCATCCCCATCCGTTTCACATTGACAGATGTCAATCCTGCTTCTTCCATCATTTCCGCTACTCTGTCTGCATCCGGCACATTTGCTACCGACTCAGGAAGATATTCATACGCCTTCTTATCTCCTGTTATGATTCCACCAGCAAATGGCACTATTTTGTTAAAATAAACATTGAATATCTTGCTGAACAATGATGATCTCATGGGTGTTATTTCGAGAGAGGCAAATTTTCCCCCATTTTTTAAAACTCTATGAACTTCGCTGAACATTTCTGCAATACCATCAACGTTTCTCAATGAAAATCCGGTTATCACTGAATCAAATGTCTCATCACGGAACGGTAATTTAAGCGCATCCGTTCTGCTGAATGAATGCTGCTCCGACCGGTTTTTTTGCTCTGCTTTCCTTTTCGCTTCTTTCAGCATTTCGATCGACAGATCAGCGGAATATATCTCTTTTACGCCGATTATTTCTATCCTAAACCCTATATCACCTGTCCCACAAGCGATATCCAACACGCGGTTCACTCCATCCCGGCAAACCTCGCGCGCCGCAAGCGTTTTCCATCTTCGGTGGAACCCTGCTGTCATAATGTCGTTCATCAGGTCGTATCGCCCGGCGATATTATCGAACATTTGCCGAACGGCTTCCTTTTTCTCAAGCGGAGCTTTTTCTTTATCTGCGTATGGAATCGGTGACATTTATTCTCTTACTTTCAAAATTCAGGAAAATATAACACACATCCCGGTCAAAATCTTCACGAGTTTCGAATCGTCATTTCCATTCCGCCTTGACGACAGCGTCCTCTCCGAAGCGGGCACGTATGGAATCAATGGCGGTATTCAGGAGGATCTGTTTTTCTTTGCCGGCACTTTCGCTGAAAATTTCTGTTTGTCCCGTGGAACGCGATAACCTGAAAGCCTCTATTTCCAGCATACGAATTCGTATTCTCCTTTTCACCGTCTGCTCGAACAGATCGCGTCCCGCAAGATAAACATCGTCATCAAGGAAGAGCGGATGACGGAGTCGCGCCCTCCCCCGCTCTTCCATTTCATCGGAATAGACAACGAGGAGGCGGATCTCACCCGTAAGAAGATTTCGCTTCCGCAATTCGTATCCTATCCGGGCGGTCATTCTTCCCACTGAACCGAGCAATAAACTCCAGTCGTTCGTGTCCTCGGCGAAGGTGAATTCTTCCCGCAGAGACGGCTGAACTTTCGGGATCTGTACAGGAGAATCATCTATCCCCTTTGACTGACGATGCACAGGACTGCCGTCCTTCCCGATCAGCATAATGAGATGCGCCTCGGAGACGGCTGCCACCTGCCCTATCTTCATTAGGTTCACCTCCTGCAGCGCCTGAAAGATGAGCTTGTCCACCAACGGAAGTTTGTGAATGTGGTAAGGACTTATAAATGACGCTTCGCTACCCTTTTCCACTTCACGTATTGTCAGCGGCTTGGTGACGAACGAAGCGATCCTGCTGGTCAGTTTGTTACTCGCCACACCCATAGCGCTTTGCAGATTCAGACGTTCCCGAATTTCCTTTTGTATCTTCATTGTCACATCCAAAGGAGAACCGAATAGCCTGGCAGTTCCCGACAGATCAAGATATGAATTCCCCCAATGGTGCGGCTCAACTAACGGAGTGAAGTTGGAATATATCTTGCGAAGAGCTGTTGATGCCAAACGATACAACCGCCTATTCGGAGGAAGAATAACCGCCGAAGGTGATAAACGAATCGCCTGCTGAAGCGGCATTCCGGGGAAAACACCATCCTCCCGCACTTCATCGGACGCAGCTGTAACAAGGCTCCGGGCGGAGTTTATTGGTGCCACTATGATGGGTTTTCCTCTCAGTGAAGGATCGGCGACTCTTTCCACCGCAACGGGAAAAGCCGGAACCTGCACCGCCGAGATCTGTCTTTCGTTCAGTCTCATATATACGCCTTTTGTTCACTATAGTCTAACACACTTAGAAATAAGTGTCAAGCATAGTAGATGAAAATATTTCCTGCTTGACAATCATAGCCCGAAACTGTATTATTACCCGACCCTTTAAACTTATCCGGCGAGATGGTAAGGGAATGAAAATGAAAGAAATATATGCATCCGCTCAAGGGCGGATTTTTTTTGAGCTCGAAGGTGAAATATGAATGTTAAAGTAAAAGCGACAATAATGGATTCCGACGGATTATCCCGAACCATAACACGTTTGGCGCACGAAATAATCGAAAAGAATAAAGGAACGAAAGACCTGGCTATTATAGGATTGCGGACGCGCGGCGAATTTCTGGCGCGGCGTATCACCAAAAAGATCGAAGAGATCGAAAGCAATAAGATGGAAGTGGGAATTTTGGATGTCTCACTTTATCGTGACGATTGGCGCGAATCTATGAAGCATCCGGAAGTCAAAGTATCGGAGATCCCGTTCGATATTGACGGTAAAAACGTCATCCTTGTGGATGATGTGTTGTACACAGGACGCACTATCAGAGCGGCTCTCGATGCGCTTATGGATTATGGGAGACCTGCAAGCATCCAGCTGGCTGTTCTTGTTGACAGAGGTCATCGAGAAATGCCGATGGCTCCCGATTATACCGGGAAGAATATTCCAACTTCCATTGGAGAAGAAATACGCGTCAAAATGACCGAGATCGACGACGAAGATTCAATATTACTTGTTGATGTAGAGAGCTGATGAGCAAGTTATCAGGCAGGCACCTCTTAGGACTCGACGGAGTTCCGAAGAAGGATATTCAACTTATTCTCGATACGGCACTTACTTTTCGTGAGATTTTAGACCGCCCGATCCCTAAAGTCCCCACTCTCCAGGGAACGACCATACTGAACTTCTTTTACGAGCCGTCTACGCGGACGCGGATGTCATTTGAACTCGCAGAGAAACGGCTCTCCGCCGACAGCATAAATTTCAGCAAAACAGGAAGCAGCAGTTCAAAAGGGGAAACGCTTCGGGACACTATAGAAAATATAGAGGCGATGAAGATCGATATGGTAGTTATCAGGCACTCCGCCCCCGGAGCCGCGAATCTGATGACTCAATATGTAGATTCCAACATCGTAAATGCCGGCGACGGCGGGCATGAGCATCCCACGCAGGCGCTTCTTGACATGATGACGCTCCTCGAACGGGTCAAGAGCCTCAAAGGACAGAAGATCGCCATCATCGGCGACATTAAACACAGCCGTGTGGCGCGTTCGAATATTCACGGATTAAAGACGATGGGCGCGGAAGTAATGATCTGCGGCCCTAAAACGCTCCTCCCCTATGAGGCGGAATCTCTTGGAGTGCATATTTCCACCGACATTAACGAAGCGCTTGAGTTTGCGGATATACTCAATATCCTTCGTATACAAATGGAGCGGCAAAAAGGGGGATTGTTCCCTTCGGTGAGAGAGTATCGGAAGTTTTTCGGGATCACCGCCGATAGGCTGAACTCAACGGGTAAAACTTTTACTATAATGCATCCGGGACCGATAAATCGTGGAGTGGAAATAGCTCCAGATGTTGCCGACGGGCCGTATTCCATTATTTTGGATCAGGTGATAAACGGCGTTGCCGTGAGGATGGCAATTTTATTTTTGA
>CBDUTM010000244.1:0-3654 GCA_965369985.1 uncultured bacterium
CGCTGCTAAAGGTTCGATCCGGGACGCCACGTTCACTCCATCTCCGTAAACTTCTTCCCCCTTCAAGACCACATCTCCAACATGGATACCGATTCGAAGAGAGATCTCTGTTTGGTCTTTAAGTGCTTTCTGAATCTCCATCGCGCAATTCACACTTTCAATCGCGCTTTCAAAGGAGCAAAAGGTGCCGTCTCCCACGAATTGAAGAACCTTGCCACCGTGATTATCAACCAACGGAGATACTATTTCTCTTTGATATTCAATGAGCTCCCGTGCTTTTTCCTCATCATTCTGCATCAAGGACGTATAGCCCGCCATATCAATGAACATTATAGCTGCGAGTTTGCGTTGCGGAGATTCAGGGTTCAATTTGCTGTTCTCATTCAATGTTGAGCCATATCATAAATAATTATTGAATTAATCAGGTGGATAACTTACTAACTCTGCAAATTTCATTCAAGTTAATAAATGACCGGATATGTCAAAACAGAATGGAAAATATATCAAAAACAATGCGGGATATTACATATACTTACTGCTTATACAATATCCCGTCATTGTGCTACAAATAGATCGACTTATATCCTTAACGCTATGGAGTATCCTCACTTATATCTATTGCTTTCATCATTTCATCCCTAAGCGGCCGAAAATCATCGTCAATACTCCAATTAGGAAATTTATCTGAATTCGCCAGCGAATATCCCATATCAAACATCACCTGCAAAAACTGCATGATGCCGTCTACATTCAGAGTATCGCTATATTCATCTGATACTTTGTGATAGTAGGTCTTAACAATATCATCATCAAAAGCAATTCCCCATTCTATTCCATGTTCCCTGCTATCCACTCCCATATCCATATACGTAGCCGGTAATCCTTTCTCAGCTAAACTGATATGATCTGATCGGAAATAAACTCTTTGTTCAGGATGCCTATCACTGATAAGATACATGCCTGCTCTTTTTGCTGCTTTCGCAGCATATCCATCTAATTCTGATTTTCCCAGCCCATACACTATTATATCGTTTGTCGGACCAACGAATTTCAGCATATCTATATTTAAGGCGGCAACACTTTTATTAAATGGAAAAATAGGATTTTCTCCGTAGTATTCAGAACCTAATAATCCCATCTCTTCAGCAGTGAAACCCATAAATAGTATCGACCTATCCGTTCCATTTGGAAGAGATTTAAATGAACGTGCAAGATTTAATATGGCTGCAGTACCGGTTCCGTTATCGGCTGCGCCATTGAATATTTGATCACCTTCTAAGTTTTTATTCACTCCCATATGATCCCAATGAGCGGTATATATTATTACCTCATCCGGTCTCTTGGCGCCGGGTAATAGACCTAACACGTTATAGCTGCTGTATCTATTTATATCAGAGGTAAACTCGCCGCTGAGTTTCAGCCCGATATCAAATGACCGGAATCCCCGGGTATAAGCCGCAACTAACAATGAATCATAGTCATAACCTGCCATTTTCATAAATTCTTTGCTAATCTCCAGATTCATCGCTCCACTCAAATAACTTTTCGAAGTATCTACATTTCCGTTATCAAGTACAGTTCTGCCTGAATTGTAAAAACCTTTCATCCTTTTCCACGTTAATCTTGAACTTGTAAGAGTTGAATCAAAAATTGTAATTATCCCCGCCACTCCATGTTCTCGAGCCAAATTTCTTTTAGTTGAAAAAAATCCATGTCTCCTGCCATCGGGACCGGTGAAAATTGTCGTATCTCCTGAAACGGTTCCGGGATTACTCATAAGTGTAATAATTATTTTATCTTCTACATCAACACCGGCGTAATCATCCCAATCGTATTCAGGAGCCACCACACCGAAACCTACAAATACTATTTCTTTGTCAAGAAAATCGAGTTTCTCTGCTGCACCTCTAATGGACGAAAGCAATTGATTAATAGGTTCAAGTTCTAGGGTTGAGCTATTTGAACTGATTAACGTATTGGATTTGGTAGACGGGATAGTCTTTTTTAGCTTCACTTCTTGCAGGTAACTACCGTTATTTCCGGGTTCCAGCCCTATTGATTTAAAACTTTCCACTAAATAATTAACGGTTTTTTCACCGCCGGGAGTTCCAGGACGCCTACCTTCAAATTCATCTGACGACAGTATTGCCAGATCTTTACGATATGATGCAGCAAATTCGCTATCAGTAACCTCCGGAACACTATTACCCAGGTAAGTGCAACTTGTTGTTAGCACCAGAAAAACGGAGCAGATTGCTAAGAGTGGTTTATTCGAATACATATAAAAGTCTCCCTGAGCGTTTCAAATAATTAAAAACGCAAATTGTCCGGCATTAAAATCAGTAAAGCTTTTTGTTAAGTATGATTAATATCTTGAAAATAATTTATTCAGATTACCTTCAATAGTCCAATATAATAATTCAATAAATAAAAAGGCTCATTATTTTTATATTTCTTGAAGTTTAAATTATCTTGTCCTTATAAGAATAGGATGTGATTTGACACTTTATTTCTCTCTTGGATATACATATCATTCTTGCGTAACTTTGTTTTTGAAAAGGCTAATAATTGATAATTAATTTCGAAAGAACAGAAGATGCTTATTTAGCAGTGGCGTGGGCAGTAATATCCGCAGACAAAGCCGGCTCTCTCCAGGAACGTTCTTTTCTTCATGATAATATAAAGGCAATTGACGTGTTCAAAGATTACACTGATGTTCAATTTTCTGATATGGTGGGCTCATCATATATAAGGGCTAAAGAATCATTTCTCATTGAAAGTGGTTCGCTAAGTGATGAGGTAGCCGAGAGCCTGATAAAGGCTATGAAAGAGGCTGTCAATGAAGACCTTTGGCTTTCAATTTATGATATGGCATGCGGCTTAGCCTGTTCTGATGAGCTTCATGAAAGCGAGATAATTTTTATGAAACAGCTTCAAGCCGGATTAAATATTGACGATGATGTTGCGAAGAAAATCCTTGATAAATATCTGAATTAGAGTGGCATTAACATCAGCGGAAAGTTGATAATGCCGCTTTCATCGACTGATAACTTTTCCTTTTGGATCTTAATACTTTTCCTGCTGTCTAAATAAATTTCAATATCATTAATCGAAATATCAGAAGCTTCGGTAATCCATATTCTGAATGCTCCAAGAAAATATATCGGTAGTTTAAATGAATATAAATGAAACTCTTCATCCATATATACAGATTGCTGATCGAAATAATATGAAATATGCGGTATAATCGAATTTACATTTACCGTTATCATTGACTTTTTTGTTGCTTTGCATTTCATATTGATATTTAATCTTACCAGCTTCTCAGAGCTCTCCGGCAACTCATTCAAGTTTATATTTTTTATATTGATATAGTGAGACCATTTTCACGTCATCTTCAGAAGGATTGAAACATCTTTACATATTGAAGCTAAGGCTTTGCCCATCGCCTGTGTGGGATTCGAATCTTCCTGTTGCTCGGGAATAGAAAGTACATTGTTGACCATTTTCATCACCGTTTTTTTAGCCGAGTTGGGCGACAAGACACAATTGGTGGTGATGGGTGGGCTGATGGGGTTGGGGGTTTTGTAGCAAGGCTAGACGGTGCAGGTGACTCAGACGTGGGACGCGGGTGACACACCCATAGGCATCAAG
>CBDUTM010000245.1:0-3648 GCA_965369985.1 uncultured bacterium
TAATATTTTTTCAATATTTTCAGCACTTCCGGGCGGCTAAAGTGTTCCGGCACTTCTTCTCCTTCTGAAAGCAATCTTCTCAATTCTGTCCCTGAAAGCATTAATCTTTTTTCTTTATCATGAGGACACGTTTTTGTCGAAGACATTTCGTTACACGCAAAACAATAAAATGTCCAGTCTATCGGTAATATTGTGATTTTAAGTGAGTTTTTCGGAATTTCTAAAAAAATATCCTGTGCATCGAATGGACCATAGTAGCTCCCAACTCCGGCATGGTCTCTGCCTACAATAAGGTGAGTACAGCCGTAATTTTGTCTGAATAATGCATGCAGTAGAGCTTCTCTTGGACCGGCGTACCTCATATCTAATGGATATCCACCGATCACAACACTTCCCGGAACGAAATAGTTATCTACCAACGCTGTAATACATTCAGTGCGTACTTCGCCCGGAATATCTCCAGGTTTTAGATTCCCGACAAGCTGATGAATATAAAGTCCGTCTGAAATTTCTAATGCGATCTTTGCAAGATATTCATGAGAGCGATGCATTGGGTTACGAAGTTGTAACACAGCAATTCGGCGCCAGCCTTTTTCCTCGAATATTTGCCGACTTTCTTCCGGTCGATGATAAACTCCGGTAAATTTTTCAGGAAATACTCCTTCGCTGAGGACTTTTACGCTTCCGCCGAGATTAACCGCTTTTTGTTCCATAACCATTTTAACACCGGGATGTTCGGAGTCATCGGTTTTAAAAACATCCATGCATTCTTTTGATCTGTCAATCGAATATTTATCGTCAATTTTCATCGTAGCCATAATTTCTTCAGTTTCAGAACTGTATAACGCTATCTCGGAACCAATTTCTATTGATTCCGCATCATCCCCGGTTACCGAAAGCGTTATTGGAATTGGCCAAAATGTGCCGTCACTCATTTGCATGTCCGATGTTACGCTTTTCCAGTCATCCTGACCCATAAAACCGTTAAGGGGAGTAAATCCACCTATTCCGAGCATAATGAGGTCACCTGATTCACGACTCGTAATATCAACCTTTTTCATAGATTTGGCTCGTTCGAGCTCACTATTTTTTTCATCCCCGCTTAAAAGCAAAACTTTCAGCTCATCGCTTCCATGTGGATTTATTAACTTTCCCTCTGACATTAAACTACTCTTCTCCTGGTTATAGATTATTTAAATTTGATTTAATTGTTTCGATTCGTTTATCTCTGTTCGCAGCAAACTTTTTAATCCCATCAAGAATATGATGAGGAGATAAATGTGCTTCTTCGATAACTTCTTCTAATGAACCGCCGGTTCTCCACTGATTGTCAAAATCTGACGAAAGGGAATATTCATTCGTTTGTGGGCCACCTGACCAACCTGCCATATTCCCGATTGAACCATTTGTTATTATCATACAATCGAGTTTGTCTGAATCCGAATAAACTTTCGTCTTGTATTCATCCGACTGTAAATCAAATAGCTCGAGGCTTATAGCTGCGACAATTTTCACATTTGGTCCACCGCTAAGCAGCTCCGGGAGAATATTTATGAGGTTTGCAGTTGTGGAAGTTCCCCTTATAAGAACAACACCCTCTTTTGGTTTGCCCTCTTCATAATCCTTTATGAGATATGCTCCTTTGGCAGCTTCGAAATGACTTTGAATGTTGAGCGCTTTTCGGTCAGGAATTTCTATACCCGGTCGCGTCAAATGAAGCGCGATGATATGAGTATCAGTCTTTAATGCGGCTCCGAGAACCACAGGAACTTCATTATGCTCCCATGGATGTAAATCAAGAACGTGTCCTTTGGGAAAGAGCTGAGTCACTCCGGGCGAAAACACTCCAAAATGCGTTCTTGAATCTTCCGCCGTTTCAGGACCTGAATGTCCTGCGATCCAAAGAACTTTCCCTAGTTTAATCGGTGAATCTTGACACATCTGACTAAATAATCGCATAGGTCCGTATTTTAAATAGCTGAATGAACCATAAGTGGAGCATGCTCCAAAAAAGCCGACAAAATTTTCAAACGGTGTTTTAGAAAAATTTACCGATGCAATACCTGCCATGATCCCTGAATTTGCGAATTCTGTTATTTCTTGCGGCAGCAGACTTCCGTTTACATTTTCATCTTTATCAAATCTGCCCCATCCGTCGAAATCTCCCCATCCTTTCGCAAAACCTGAAATATTAGTTGAATCAGCCAGATCTGCCGAAGCAGCAAGAAATAGCGGTCTTCCATAGTGTTTTTCGGAGACGCTGTTCACATAGGCGCCCCATTTAGCCAGTCCTGCTCTATTAGGCGCTACTTCACCCGGTTTTACGTATATATCAGCCGGGTAATTCTCAAAATCAGTGATTTCTTTATTTTCATCAGGATTATTAGTTCTTGCAAATTTTAAATCGATCTCTTCAGGAACCGAATCACCAATTTCCACTAATCTGTCTGCTATATAGCTTGTAAGCGCATCATCCTTCTTTAATATGCTGAACATTCTTTTGAAATTTTCGCTCGCTTGTTCCATTAAAGCGGAATGATCCGCAGGAACAGGCTCCCCCTCTCCCACAAATTCTATTCCGTATTTTTCTTTGAGAGGATCAAGGGTTCTCCAAAATAGTTCATCGTTTAGCTTATGAGGTGAGCCGTGTGATTTATTGTCATATTTCAGATAATCGCGACCTTTTCTGGTTTTTACCCATACCATTTTAGGTGTTTTATCATCAGAATCGTTGACAGCCGACAATAATGATCTTGTGACCGGCTCCCATTCCGAACCCTGTTCCGTCCCGTACACATTCCAGCCATACGGCTTGAACCAATCCTGGGGAGTACCATTGACCACTGAACTGACTCGCTGGTCATCTATCCCAAAGTCGTTCCAGTCAACCACCCACACAAGATTTCCCGTACCCAGACCCCATGCTGAATTTTTGGATTCATGACTCGCTCCGGCTGTTAACCCCCCCTCACCCTCAAATGCAAAAACTCTTACTTCGCCGGCACCGGCTCGATTTAAAGCAACAGCCTCTCCCACGCTTGGTGGTCCGCCATGCCCCGAGGGGCCTGTATTTGCCTTGTAAAACAGCGTTTTTCCTTCACTTTCGGCATGCCCGGGTAACCCATGTTGCCTTCGCAGTGTAAGAAGATCTCTCCATGTCAACTGCCTATTATCTGCATTAGGGACTTCATATTTATTGTTGCTTGATTCTCCATATTTAACAAGCAACGCTTCGTTAAAAACGGCGAGAGTGGCATATATCAAAGGAGTTGTATGACCTGCGATCAGGACGAATTTATCACCGTAAGGATGCTCCGGTCTTCTTATATCCCATCTCATAACCCCACCGAGAAGCGTAGCGACAAGCGCATGGACTTTTGACCGGGAACCGCCCGGGTGACCGCTTTGCCTGTAATTCAGCATCATTGAGATACTACCGTCAATCAGGTCCTTTATTTTTTCCCAGTGCTCGAAATTTTTTGACTGATCGTCAAGCAATCCGGCAATATCATTTTTACCCACTAAAACACCTATTTTTAATATTTTGAATAATTTAGTATTACTTGTTTTTTGGCCGAACTGAAATTACCGAGCATCCTGCGCATATTCAACCATATTTTTCCCAACATTCGATGCTATAATGCGAAT
>CBDUTM010000246.1:0-3634 GCA_965369985.1 uncultured bacterium
CTTCTATGTTAGGATGTACAATAGTATTCTCAATACCTGTGGGATTAGGTCTGATCGATTTTAAAGACAGGCCGTTCTTTGCAAAAGGGTTGCTAATCGGACTTATTACAATTCCAGTAGGCGGAATCGCAGGAGGCCTAATCGCCGGATTTGATTCAACCATGGTATTAGTAAATAACATTCCCGTTATCATTCTTTCACTTCTATTTATATTAGGTTTGCTGTTCATACCGAAGAGAATGATCAAAGGAGCGTTAATTTTCGGCAAATTCATTGTGATTATTATTACTCTGGGCTTAGCCACGGCCGCATTTCAAGAACTTACAGGCGTTGTGATTATACCCGGAATGGCGCCTATTATGGATGCGATGACGATCATCGCCCAGATAGGTATTATTCTACTTGGCACATTTCCGATTTTAAATCTTATAGTCAAGGGGCTCAATAAACCGTTGACTTCACTTGGCCAAAAACTTGGAATGGATGCTACAAGCGCAGCCGGTATCGTCATTACTATGGCTAACAGTATCCCGGTGTATAAAATGATGAAGGATATGAATCCCAGAGGTAAAGTGATTAATACAGCCTGGCTCGTCCCGGCGACTGCAGCCTTAGGCGATCATTTAGGATTCACAGCCGGTGTAAGACCGGATATGATAACTCCCGTCGTACTGGGGAAAATTATAGCGGGAGTACTTGCCATAGTGCTGGCATTATGGTTTTCCAGGGATTTGAGTTATGAAATAGAGCAGAGCAACAAAATGGAGCCTGAAAATTCATAACAAGTTTGGTTGGGTGAGGGCGTTATAAAATGTCAAAAAAATATTATTTGGGTATCGACCAGGGACCAACAGGGACTACGGCGATAATTTTTGACGAAAACTGGAAAATATGCTCGAAAGGATACTCAGAACATACGCAATATTATCCGCAGCCAGGATGGGTTGAGCATGATCCTATCGAAATATGGGACAAGACAAAAGAATCGGTTTCATTAGCTTTACATGATGCGGGGTTAAAAGCGGATGAGTTGAGAGTTATCGGTCTGGATAACCAGGGCGAAACCTGTATGGTCTGGGATAAAAACAGCGGAAAACCAATATACAATGCTATCGTCTGGCAGGATAGAAGAACGGCTAAGCAATCCGACGAACTTAAGGAAGAACATGGTGATCTGATCACCGAAAAAACGGGTACGCAAGTGGATGCCTATTTCTCTGCGCTCAAAATTAAATGGATATTGGATAACGTCGAAGATGCGTGGAAGAAGGCTGATAAAGGAGAGTTATTAGTTGGAACACTGGATACATGGTTGCTGTGGAAAATGACCGGTGGGGAATTATATATGACCGACCCTTCTACAGCCTCAAGAACGATGTTGTACAATCTCCACACGAAACAATGGGATGAAGAAATTCTGAATATTATCGGAATTCCGTTGTCGATCTTACCCGTGATCAATGATACCGTTATGACGTTTGGGTATACCTCTCCTGAAGACTTTTTCGATGTAAAAATTCCAATAGCAGGGAGTGTAGTTGATCAGGCATCTGCGCTTTTCGGGCAGGTATGTTTCACGGAAGGGTCGGTAAAAACTACATATGGCACAGGATGCTTTATGCTGATGAATACAGGAAACAAACCCATTCGGTCCCGGAACGGATTAATCACCACCGTAGTATGGAGTAAAGATAAAGAGATCACATATGCGCTGGACGGTGGAGTTTATATCGCCGGCGCTGCTATTCAATGGCTCAGAGATGGCATCAAAATTATTGACTCGCCATCTGATACTGAAGCAATGGCAAATTCAGTACCTGATACGGGTGGAGTGACTTTTGTTCCGGCTTTTGTAGGATTAGCTGCACCTTATTGGGATCAATATGCAAGGGGAATGATGATCGGAATAACTGCCGGGACTTCCAGAGAACATATTGTAAGGGCGACCTTGGAAGCGATCGCATTTCAAGTGGCTGAAAATCTGGATGTAATGCGAAAAGATTCAGGAATGGATATAGATGTTATGCGTGTCGACGGAGGCGCGGTTGTTAATGAATTTCTAATGCAATTTCAATCTGATATATTGGGGATACCCATTGATGTCCCGGTGATCAACGAAACAACCGCATTGGGTGCTGCATTTTTAGCCGCTCTGGGTATAGGTGATTTTAACACGCTTGACGAGATAAGTGACATTTGGAAGCTCGGTAAAAGATATGAACCTAAAATTTCTGAAGAGGAGAGGCATTCTCAGATCGATCAATGGAAGAGAGCAGTGAAGCGGTCTCAAAAATGGGCATGAAAATCATATTAAAACAAGCCGTAATTCAATACTCTCTCTGGTTGGCCCTTATCATGATCTTCCCGTCGAATATATCATCCTCGGAAGGTGAAAATATTGCAAGTAATCTAAGCACGATCCTTCGTAGCCCTGTAGTTGGCGTTATGCAGGATGATATGGTTCCTGTATTGGTAAAAGGGACACAGGTAGGTAATGTCAGAATAGAGTATCATGAGCAAGGCGATAGCATAAGTTTTTTTACAGAGTGGGAAAGACTTTCATTTTCTAAGGATCTTTCTGTTACATTGTTTTTAACAAGTCTTGAATACGATAAAAAGTATGAATACAGAATCGAATTTGAGGATGAATCCGTTTCGCCATTTTATCAATTTAGTACTTTCCCATTGCCGGCAGTGAGTGGAAAATTAAGTTTTGTTTTTTCTTCGTGTATGAGAGACAATTACACTCCGCATGAGATATTCGATTATATCGCCCATCATTCACCGACTTTCGTTGCGCTGGTTGGTGATAATATGTACGCTGATAAGGATGGCGACATCAATATCGGACCCGCTCATTCCGTACTAGCCGCAATGCGTGCTAAATACACTCGTAATTTCGATGAACATTTTCAAGAAATAAGTAGCAGCATCCCGATAATTGCGCTCTGGGATGATCATGATTTCGGGCAAGATAACTCTGATAATACATATGTGTACAAAACAGAAGCGAAACAGGTATTCAAGGAAAATTTTCCAACTTATCCCTATGTTGTCGATGATGGCGGTATCTATTACAGATTTTCTATTTCAGATGTAGATTTCTTTGTCCTTGATACGCGTTGGTATCGATCGCCTATGGAGGATGATGATATCGAGGGAAAAACAATGCTTGGTACCGAGCAGCTTGGTTGGCTATTAAGCGGCTTGCAACAATCAACCGCTCCGTTTAAGATTATTTTTTCAGGTGTGTCGCTTAACGATTATGGCGGCGATACATCGTCCGGAAGAGATGGATACGATAGTTGGATGGGCTACAAATACGAGCGTAATCAAATATTTTCCTTTTTAGAAGAAAATAACATCCAAGGTGTACTTTTGTTTTCCGGAGATCAGCATTATCCAAGTGCGCACATTCTAAATTGGCAGTCTCCTTTGACAGAGGATTCTATGACAGATTCGTCAGCCGTTTATACACTCCAGCAATTGGGAACTGCGGTCTTTGATTTTTCAGCATCGCCTCTTCATTATACAAGAGCTCCGGGACATTCCTTGATTTCCGCAAATCAGGATAACCCACTTTATTCCTTTGAGATATTTCGAGCAAATTGGGCGCATCCGGGGAGTACGTCCC
>CBDUTM010000247.1:0-3632 GCA_965369985.1 uncultured bacterium
AAATCTTGCTCAATATCTTTAGCGCTTCCTCAAAATCATACTCATTTATCACACTTCCCAGCTTGCTTATAGTATCTTTTTCCACCAATGATCCTATCGAGTTGTTTAATGAATCAAAAGTTTCGGAAGCTGACGCATCATTAGTTTCCAGTCGAGATTTTAATTCTAAAATTAAACTTGTAACTTCTTTCATATCTTCAACATTTTTTACTGCCTGATCTTTTTCTGCTGAATTTTTGGATATTACAATATTCTCAATGGAATTTATTACCAGGTTTAACTCTTTAGTTACAGTGTCCGTGTAACTTTTTAATTTTACAATTGTTGGCATAGGCTCCTTGACAACCACTTCTAATTTTTTAGCAACTTCCTGTAATTTTTTAGCTCCAATGTTGCCTGCAACACCCTTCAAAGTATGAGCCATACGAACGGCATCTTCAATATTATCGGATCCGATCAGCTTGTAAAAATCATCAATGAAACTAAGATTTGATTCCTTGAACTGATGAAGGATCTTATTATATAACTTTTCATTTCCGGCTACACGATTTAATCCGTCCTTCACATCCATTATCTTCTCAGATTTGGTGGATTGCGAAGATTTCTTCACAGTTTTCTTTAGAGTGATCCATTTTTGAAGAGCGCTGTAAAGCTCATCCGGATTGATCGGTTTGGTTAAATGATCGTTCATCCCAGATTCCAACGCTTTCTCTCTATCACCTGCCATCGCGTTTGCGGTCATGGCAAGTATAGGAATGTCCTTGAATTTTTTATTTTTTCTTATCTCTTTTGTGGCTGAATATCCATCCATAACGGGCATCTGAATATCCATTAGGACAATATCGAATTTATTGGTGAATGTATTTTTTATTGCATCCTCACCATTTTCAACTATGGAAACAATTACTCCCATATTCTCTAGCAATTCCTTAGCCACTTGTTGATTGATCTCATTATCCTCTACAAGAAGAACCATCGCGCCCTCTATTTCAGCGGCGATCAACTGTGTAGTCTCTTTCCCTTTTATCTTCCGATCTTTATCATCAACATCTTTACCAAAAATTCTCATGATCGTATCAAACATTATAGACTGGCTAACCGGTTTGGTGAGAAATCCGTCAAGAATTAAGGCTTCGGCTTTTTCCATCAGTTCTTCCTTATCATACGCAGTAACCATAATTATTTTAGGGATTTCTTTGTTGTTATTATGTGTTATAATTTTTTTTACTGGTTCTAGGCCATCCATGCCTCTCATTTGCCAATCCATTATAACGAGTTTTATAGCCTCATCTTCAGATGTATTTTCTAATTCTGAGATTCCCTCCTTGCCGGAAGATGCGAGGGTTACCTTGAAATACATCGATTCGAGCATATCTTGAAATATTTCCCTTGATGTGGCATTATCATCAACGACAAGAACATGAAGACCCCGCAAATCAGAGGACAGCTTGTATTTTGTTTTTATCAGGTCTTTTTGTAGCCCAAACCACGCATTGAATATAAATATGCTTCCCTCGTCTACTTTGCTTTCTACTCTGATCTCTCCATCCATCAGTTCAACTAATTTTTTGCTGATACTGAGCCCGAGTCCGGTCCCTCCATATTTGCGAGTTGTCGTACTGTCAGCTTGAGTAAATGCCTTGAAGAGTTTCGAAGTTTGTTTTTCAGTCATTCCAATACCCGTATCCCTGACCGAAAATTTAATATTTATTTTGTCCTTCGTTTGCTTAATATTTTCGACTTCTACAACGATCTCACCCTTCTCAGTAAATTTAGTGGCATTATTAACTAAATTAGTGAGTATCTGGCCTAAACGTAATGGATCTCCCATTAAATGTTTCGGTAGATCTTTATCAAACCTAATAAGAAATTCTATATTCCGTTCATGGATCTTCGACGGAATAAGATTAGTGAGATTATCCAGAACTTCTTCTAAGTTAAAATCTATTGTCTCCATATTGAGCTTACCGGCCTCAATTTTTGAAAAGTCAAGAATGTCGTTAATAATTCCTAAAAGGGAATGAGCCGATCTGTGCACTTTTTCGATATAATCCAATTGTTTGGGAGTTAGATCGGTGTTCATCGCTAAGTGCGACATCCCGATGATCGCGTTCATTGGAGTACGGATCTCATGACTCATGTTTGCGAGAAAATCACTTTTTGCTTTATTTGCATCATCCGCGGCCTGTTTTGCAAGTTCTAATTCTTCAGCATTCCTTTTACGCTCGAAAACCCGTCCAATTTGATCTCCAACACTTTTCATTGTCTTCAACCACTCTTCATCCGGTTCCATCTCATGGGTAGTAAAAAATTCACAGATTGCTACTAACTCATCTCTGATAATTATTGGGAATCCAAATGCGCCTTTAACTCCTAAGTCTTTAACCAAATTATTACGAGGAAAGTTATTGTCCTTATGGACATTTACGATCCATGCAGGCTTACCTGTTTCCCAAATTCTTCCGGGCAAACCCTTCCCTTTTTTGAATTCTGTTTTTTCCGTTACCTCTCTCAATGTCGCGAAAGCTTTTTCATCGGAAATGTGCCATATTTTTGTAGGTCTTAACGTTTCCTTATTTTCCGTTGAAGGTACATACACATGCCCAACCGGCCATTGTGTTGATTCACAAATGGCGTTTAGGCACTCTTTAAGGGATATATTAAAGGTTTCTGATTCAGAGGCAATCTCGGTCGCCCTATGTAGTAATTCGGCTTCCATTTTCTGTGCCTCGAGGATTTCGGCATAAGCTTTTTGCTCGGTAATGTCGGTAATAATTCCGGTAAAGAATTTGCGATCATCAATAACAATTTCACTCACTGCCAACTCCAGGGGAAATAATTTTCCATCTTTTTGCTTACCGGTAACTTCTCTGCCAATTCCTATTATCTTCTTTATACCAGTATCGCGATAGGATTTCAAATATTTATCATGATCTTTGCTGTCTTGACCTGGCATCAACATTTTCACATTCTTGCCAAGAACTTCATTAACAGCGTACCCAAAAAGTTTTATCCCTGCTTTATTCATTGATTCAATTGTACCTCTTTCATCAATCGTAATTATTGCGCTTACCGCATTATCAAAGAGTGTTCTATGACGCTTTTCACTTTCTGCGAGCTCTGCAGTGCGCTCATCGACTCGGTCCTCTAATTCCATGGTTAGCGCCATTAAACCTTTATTTGTTTCTGCGAGTTCAGATTGAAGAGAGTTGATCATCTCTTCTCTCAATTTCATCTCTTCAATTATTTTTTTTTCAGTCACGATGTTGTGCTCTTAATTATTATCACCGTGGCATCATCCTCTGATCTGGCATAGTCGTGAAGCAATTGATGCGCAATCGTTGCAGTAGGTTTATGCTTATTATTATCAAAATAATCTTTCCAATGCCGCAATGATTTTATGCCATCAGAATGCATTATCATAATTGTTCGTGGATTCCAAGGATGTTCACTTACTTTCGGCATTGGAGCGCCTTTACCTACGATGCCGCGTCTTACCAGAAAATTGATCTTTTTAGAATCGCCATATACATGAGTTTCTATATTACCTACACTACCGAAAATCATTTTAGAATTGTCCCAATCAAATCTTGCCATCGCCATCACAACTCCGCGGGTACCCTTACAATTCA
>CBDUTM010000248.1:0-3621 GCA_965369985.1 uncultured bacterium
CGTAACGAAATCGGTTTTTGGGTCCACTTGGAAACCCATTTGCTGAACTAATTTACCATTTACTTTAACCCTACCCTCGGAAATCAGAAGATCGCTTTTTCGACGGGATGCAGCTCCGGCCTTTGCAAGATATTGGTTCAATCTCAACTTTCAGTAGTCCCCAATATTTCCTCAATTTCTCTGAGCTCAGGTAGATCTTTTAATTGATTCAAGCCGAAATACCGGAGAAATTCAGAAGTAGTGCCGTACAGTATCGGTCTTCCGGGAGAATTTTCTCTTCCCTTTATGGTTATAAGATTCCGTTCCAGAAGTGTTTTTATTACTCCATCGCTGCTGATACCCCGTATTGATTCCATAGTAGGCTTACTAACCGGCTGCCTGTACGCAATGATCGACAGCGTTTCCAACGCTTGGGATGATAACCGAAGCCGTCCTCTCCCAACAAATATCCTTCTTACCCACTGTTCATAATCGGGCAATGTGATCATCTGATAGCCGCCGGCAACTTTCGTTATCTGAAACGACCTGCCGCTCTCATTGTAAATGTTATTCAAAGTATCTACCGTTGCGTCAACATCCAATTCTTCACCACCTTCGATACACTCCCGAATCCGAGACAAACTTACAGGTTCCGGGGAAGCGAAAATTATCGCTTCAATTATTCTGTCGACCGAACTTCCGCTACTTTTCATGAGTCGTTTTCCTTATAATGATTTCCCCTGCAAAACCATCTTGTGTAACCGTCACTTTATTTGATCTCATTAATTCCAATAGAGCTAAAAAAGTTAAGATAACGATCACTTTATGAGTTAGGGTTTTCGCAAGTTCCATAAAAGAGTATTCTGTTTTTTCTCCAAAAAAACCCTCTATCACCCCCATTTGTTCTTCGATTGTGACATCTAAAGTTTCCACATCATGCGTCGTCACTACAGGCATTTCGGAAAGTACTTTTCTGACTGTTTCCAACAGATCAAACAGCGTTACGTCTTTTAACGAATCCTTTAAAGTCGGTCCGCCGTAAATCTGCTCCATGCTTTGAATTCTTGGAAACATTTTTATTCTGCCTTCCTCTATGTCCTTCAACTCGCCAGCGGCTTCTTTAAAGCGCTTATATTCGATAAGCATATCCACGAGTTCCTGCCTGGGATCTTCCATTTCCTCATCATCATCGACAGGAGTTGCCGGAAGGAGCATCCTCGCCTTTATTCTCATAAGAGTGGCGGCTATCACGAGAAAATCTCCGGCAAAATGGAGGTTTAATGCCTTCATAAGGTTGAGATAATTGAGAAAATCCTCCGTGATCTTTGAAATGGGAATATCGTAAATATCGAGTTCATCTCTCTTTATCAAAAAGAGGAGAAGGTCCAGCGGACCCTCAAATGCAGGCAGAGTTACCCTGTATTGATCAACTAATAGGGGTGTGACCAAATTTCATTGCCTCATAAACTTCGGACATCGTATCCGATGCCTCTTTTTTTGCCTTCAGATCGCCTTCGTGTATTATATCCCTTATGGCGTCCGGTTTAGATTCATATTCCGCCCTTCGTTCCCTCAAAGGGTCGATATAGCTGTTTAATTTCTTCGCAAGATTAGTTTTACAATCAACGCAACCCAGACTGCCTGCTTCGCAATCCCCGCGAATTTCGGCTACCTCATTTTTATTAAATATATTATGATACGCGAACACCGGACATATATCGGGATGTCCCTTGCTGTCTTTATAAATTTTTTCAGGATCGGTGATCATACTTTTTACTTTTTTCGTTAAGGTATCGCTATCGTCAGACATCAGAATCGTGTTTCCAACGGATTTGCTCATCTTTTTATTATCAAGTCCCGGAAGACGACTGAATTCTGTCAACTTAACTTCCGGCACCGGAAATACGTTTCCATATGTGCTGTTGAATTTTCGCGCTAATTCCCTCGTAATTTCAATATGAGGGAGTTGATCTTCACCTACAGGCACGAGATTGGCTTTGTAAATAAGTATATCTGCCGCCTGCAATACAGGATAGCCGAGATGCCCGAACGACAAATTATCATCCCCGCTTTTATCCCTCGCTCGCTCTTTGAGGGTCGGATTCCGTTCCAGGCGGGGAACTGTTATAAGCATTGAAAGCAAGAGGTTTAATTCGGCGTGTTCTTTTATATGTGACTGGATGAATATGACGCTTTTTTCCGGATCAATTCCCGCTGAAAGCCAATCCATTACTACTTGTGTCGATATTTCGTTCAGATCGTTGCTTGAATTGTAATCTGTTGTCAGGGAATGCCAATCAGCCACCATATGAAAATTATTATATCCTGAATTCTGAAGTTCTACCCAGTTTTCAAGAGCACCCACGAGATTTCCAATGTGTAATTTGCCTGTTGGTTGCATCCCGCTGAGAATACGCTTCCCATCAGGTGACATTATCAATCCATAAATAGATAGGGGCGCCACTCCTTGATTGGCGTACGTACGAACCGCTGAATAAATGTTATCCTGCTTGGCACTCTTGGCTTCGACAGCAATTTAAGATTGGCTTCACGAAGTGTTCGATTTCCCTTTTTATTGTTGCACGACACACACGCTGTTGTGAGATTTTCCCAACTGTCTTTACCGCCCTTTACCTTAGGAGTAATATGGTCTACCGTTAGAGGAGAATTCTTTGTCCCGCAGTATTGGCAGGATAGAGAATCTCTTTTAAGTATATTTTTTCGAGTCAGCACTATGCTGTTTCGCGGCAGATTAATATAATTGTATATCCTGATCACCGCCGGCATTTGCATCGAATAGGAAACAGACCTGATCTCATCATCATACTGTTCAACCGAATGCGCTTTTCCGAGAAAAATAAGAATTATCGCCCTTCGCATATTACAGATTTGAAGCGGCTCATAACTCTGGTTAAGTAACAAGACCTGAGTGTTCATCTTTCCGATGGAGCTTAACATTTCAGTCAACGGACTATTTCTCCTGATCGAGCTTGAGTTATCTGCTCAGACCGTTGGTCCGGCTGGGCACGCATCGGTGCCACGGCGATCATGATTATATAAAAAGGCAAGAAATCCATTACTATTTGATATTTTCCTCTCTTTAATTTGTGAAATTTAGCTAATGAATCCAGTATTGTCAAGGCTTTTACCTTATTCATTTTAACGGGAAATAATCTAATTTTTCAGCTAAATAAGTTACTTTTAAGAAAAATGTTGCCATTTAATTTGAGCGAATATATCTTGATTAGTGTTAATTATTAAATCTGCCCGGTAAAGGGAAGCCCGTAAGAGAGCATCAGCTGTCGATCCGGGCACAGCCCCGCTACTGTATGTGGTTTTATTTCGCAAGATGCCACTGTTCTTTAACTTAGAATGGGAAGGCGCGAAAGAAAGTTTCAGCCATGAGTCAGGAAACCTTTCCGGCCAGACAATCGCTCTAACCTTCGATGGGAAGGTGAAGTGTATGAAAAGACATCGGTTATTACCTTCCCCCGGCAACATCGCCGGGGATTATTCTGACTGCCAACACTATCGGCGGTTTTTCTCAACTGCCGTCTACCCTATCTGTCTGATCAAGATATGCGATTGCTTTAATCAATCCGAAAGCGGGCAAAATCACAAAATGCACTGGAGGTAATCAAC
>CBDUTM010000249.1:0-3592 GCA_965369985.1 uncultured bacterium
TTGAGGGAACAGAATATAAACTTTCGATATTGAAGCTGGAAAACGAAGTAAATCCGGAACATTCGGCTTATAATAATTATCTGAAAACCTTGCCTACCATAGATTACGACCAAAATTCTCTCCCGGAATATGAATCTAAAGAGTATGTGACGACTTCGACCACTACGTTCTTTATGCCTCGCTTAATGATTGATTATGGCACCGTGAAGGTGGGAGGATATGTTTTTACCAACGAGCTGCTCAACAAAATAAGTGTCTTCAGCAGCGCAACAATCAACAAAGATAGCGATTACGATCTATACCTTCGATTTGATTACAATCAATTATCACCGAACATTTTTATTGAAGCGTTCGGGATTTCACAAAATGTGGAAGACTCATTACAATTACCGGGTCAGACCACACAGCTTGATATTAAATTCAATCTTATCGAAGTATCACCCGGGATGACATTCTA
This sequence comes from uncultured bacterium, assembly GCA_965369985.1. GTDB lineage: Bacteria > Fidelibacterota > SORT01 > SORT01 > SORT01 > JACZTG01. Next base: position 458 of record CBDUTM010000249.1, read on the forward strand.
TCGGGGACTCAGCGATCAGTTCACTTTCAGGCTAACGTATAGTATTTATTCAGCAACCCAAATTGGATTTCTAATATTGGATGCAGGGGATCGGGCCAAGACATCACTTGCCTTTGATTATTTCATCGGGAGGTCTGCATCGATTGAATGGGGAAGAGATATTAGAGAGCGGTCTGCAAAAGGTTATATTGCGAGAGATAACGGATTGAGCTGGCGACTTTCATATGCTTATAAGAGGGACAAATTCATAGTTGATTTTGTTCGAAATGAGACATTCGGTACCGGCGAAGAAGTATTTGAACCGTTCAATTATCAACAGCTGGATTTGAATATTAATAAATATTTCAGCCTTCCCGGCAAGAGCGCACTTGCCTTGAATATAGAAGGTGGTTATATTTCTAATAACGTAAACGACTTTCTCCACTACTTTGGAGGAGGCCTTCTCGGGATGAAGGGTTATTCGTATTACAGTTATGGTGGCGAGCGGAAAATACTCGGAACCGCAAGACTAAATATCCCTATATTAAAGGGGATTAACAAGGCTCTATTAAACCTTTACATTAGGGACTTATATGGTGGGATTTTCTATCAATACGGCGATGCGTGGACAGGAACGGCAAAGATAAATGAATTCAAACGGACAGTTGGCTATTCCATCAGACTCGGGACATACTCATTCTACGCTTTTCCAACTGCATTCGTATTTCAAGCAGCATTTGGTCTTGATAAATTCCTTGATTTGCAGGGAATCAGCAGAGGAAATGAATGGCGATATTATTTTACACTCTTGTTTGATTTTCTCTAATATATGGTGGAATAGTTATGAAAATTAATTCATTAATATTAGCGATCTCTCTTTTAATTGCATCAGCTGATTCCTTCGCGTCTGATAAGATCTTAGGGAAAAGAATAATATCACTTAGTTCGGGGGAAACGGTTGAATTCAGTTATATGGGCGTTGAATCAGGCAAGCCGGGTCGCTCTCAAAATCAGGTAGTGGTGAAACGACCCGGTATATCATTTTTGAGTTCAGCATTTATTCCGGGAGCGGGTCAATACTATAATGGATCAAAAAAGCGAGCTGTTGCTTTTTTCGCTATCGAAGTAGGTCTCTGGTTTGGTTATGCTTCGTTCCAGGGCAAGGGTCACGACAAAGAGGATGAATATCAGGCTCTTGCGGACCAATTTTGGGATTTCGGTTTGTATAACCCAACACCAGATGAACAATCAAATGGTCATACTATTCCAATTGATGCCAATGGGAACGTGGTAAAATCTAATGAGTATTACGAAAATATCGGAAAGTATGATAAGTTTAACAGAGGATGGGAAGGGGCGATCATAGGCTCTAGTTCTTCAAAAACTGATGAAAGGGCAGCTTACCTCAATTTAAGAAAAGACGCCAATGACTTTTTTGGGTTAGCAACAACAACAGCGTCTTTGGTAATAATCAATCATCTGATATCGGTCGGCGACGCTATATTCACCGCTAAGAAACTTAACGACCAGGCATCACCAAAATTGTCCGTAAAACAATTACCAACCGGGAAAGGAAACGAATTTGTCCACGCACTTTCCTTAGGTATCGCATGGTAATTGTTAAATTAAAGCATTTAAAAATTTTATATATACTTGTCATCGCGTTATTCTTGACCGGGTGTGGATCGAAGAAGGACGAAGTGTTGGAGCCTGTAGAAGTACGCTACGAGAGAGGAATAGAGTATTTTCAGAAGAAGAAATATTCCAAAGCTATCATTGAATTCAAATTTGTTACCTTTAACGCACCGGCGAGCGAAATTGGTGACGATGCCCAATGGTATATGGGTGAGGCGCATTTCAATATGAAAGAGTATATTCTTGCTATCTCTGAATACGAGCGGTTGATCCGGATACATCCTGAAAGTCCGCTTGTGGATGGAAGCCAGTATAAAATAGCTCTCTGTTTCGATATACTATCTCCAAAATCATATCACGATCAGGAAAACACGATCAAAGCCCTTGATGCATACCAGGAATTCATTGAGGATTGGCCTCAAAGCGAAAATAAAGTAAAGGCGGAAGAGCGCCTGGATAAATTGAGATTCAAGCTGGCGAAAAAAGTTTATGATGCAGGATTACAATATAAAAAATTGGATGAATGTAAATCCTCGATCCTATACCTGCGACAGGTTTTGGATCAGTATTATGACAGTGAGTTTGCGACCGGGGCACGCTGGAACATCGCAAAGTGTGAAATCAAACTTGAAAACTGGGGTAATGCGCTGGCAATGCTGGTAGAAATAATAAATCGAAATGACGATGCTAAACTTGTGCTAAAAGCTCAAAAGATATTGCGCGAGGTGAAAGAAAATGCAGATAAATCTGAAGAACAAGCACTTCTGGATAACAACTGAAGCATCATTGCGTCGTAACACTCTGAATTTAGTCTAAATTATGAAAATAGGATTATTCGGCGGTACGTTTGATCCTCCTCATCTTGGCCATATTCGCATGGCTCGCTATGTATTAAAAGAAAAAAATCTGCAAAAGGTGATCTTGGTTCCGGCGTATAAAACCCCTTATGATGATAAAAAGTCTGTTGCTTCATTTGAGCATCGTTTTAATATGGTAAAACTTGCTATCGAACCGTATCCTGAAATAGAGATCAGTGATATTGAGGGGAAGAGAGGCGGGAAATCCTTTACTATTGACACTATTCGCGAGATCAAAAAGAACTATGGTTTGTCTTCTGAAGAGCTATACCTGATTGTTGGAGCGGATAGTTTTCTCCGTTTTTCGGAGTGGAATGAACCCGAATCTATTCTATCAGAAAGCAGGGTTTGCGTATTGAAGCGGAATGATATTAATACTGATATATACGATGAGGAATTTCTAAAAATGGCAGAGCTGCTTGATAACGACCTCTACGACAATTCATCAAGTGACCTGAGAGAGAGATTAAAACAAAATGAAGATTCCCCGGAGTTGATAGACAACAGAGTTTTAAATTATATTAGAAAAAACGGTTTATATGTTTGATGAAAGGCTAAGAGCGGATAATAAAACTGGAAAAAGAATCTTAGCTATCCTAAATTTCACTCAATGCCCTCGTAGCTCAGCCGGATAGAGCGACGGTTTCCTAAACCGTAGGCCGCA
>CBDUTM010000250.1:0-3589 GCA_965369985.1 uncultured bacterium
TAAGGGTATGCTGCCTCACACAAAACTCGGCAGGGCATTATTCAGGAAACTTAAAGTCTATGCCGGTTCAAACCATCCACACAGCGCACAAGAACCAAAAGTATTTGAAGTATAGGAATTTATGGTAAAAAAAGATAATTTTTACGGTACTGGTAGAAGGAAAAGAGCGATAGCAAGAGTTTGGCTGGTGTCCGGAAAGGGCGGATTCAGCATCAATAAACGAGAAGTTGACGATTATTTTCCAAGAAAATCTCTTCAATACGTAATAAACCAACCATTCGGCGCCATCGAGGCGGATTCCAAATACGATGTTGTCGCTACTGTGAAAGGGGGCGGATTGAGTTCACAGGCTGGAGCGATACGGCTTGGTATTTCGAGGGCGTTGTTGAAAATGGACGAAGAGCTTCGACCGGTTTTAAAGAAAGCCGGATTCCTTACACGAGATTCCCGTATGGTCGAACGAAAAAAATATGGTCTTCGCGGAGCGCGCAGAGCATTTCAATTCTCTAAGAGATAAAATCAGAAGGTTCTATTGGACGAAATTAGCATACAGCAGTTATTAGATACAGGCGCTCATTTTGGGCATCTGACACGTAAATGGCACCCGAAGATGGAGCCATATATTTTTATGGAAAAAAATTCCATTCATTTGATCGACCACAGCAAGACAAAAACTCAGCTTGAAGATGCGGTAAATATGATAAGCAATTCTGTCGCGGAAGGTGGGACCGTCCTTTTCGTGGGTACGAAGAAACAGGCTAAGGGTCTTATCCGCACGGAAGCAGAACGATGCGGAATGTATTGTATCACCGAGCGGTGGCTTGGCGGAACGCTGACAAATTTTTCCACGATCCGTAAAAGCATAAAGAAATTGGAGAAGTTCGAGGAAGAAGGCGCTAAGATGTATGAAGGATTGACAAAAAAGGAAGTCCTGACTCTCGAGCGGGAACGCCTCAAACTTGATAATGTATTTAGGGGCATCAAGGCGATGAAACGCCTGCCCGATCTGATGGTTCTGGTGGACGGTAACCATGAAGAAACTGCGATTAAAGAGGCACGGAAATTAGATATACCTATAATTGGTCTTATTGACACCGATACAGACCCCACATTGATAGATCACGTTATACCTGCAAACGATGATTCTCTTAGAACTATTTCTCTGATCATTCAACGGTTGGTTGACGCTGTCGTCGCCGCCCTTGAGCTGCGAAGACAAAAATTAGAGATCGAAACTACTGAAACCGCAGCGGAGACAGCGAAGTAGATGGAAATAAGCGCCGAGCTAGTTAAAAAGCTACGTGATAAAACGGGTGCGGGGATTCTTGACTGCCGTAACGCCCTGAAAGAAGCAGACGGAGACCTCGAAAAGGCATTCGATAACCTCAGAAAAATGGGGATCGCCAAGGCAGATTCAAAAGCGAGCAGGGCAGCGAACGAAGGCGCAGTACTTTCATATATCCACCCCGGAAATAAATTAGGCGTTATAATAGAAATGAATTGCGAGACTGATTTTGTCGCAAGGACCGACGAATTCCTCAATTTAGCGAAAGAAGTCTCAATGCAGATAGCAGCCTCAGATCCTATTGCGGTAACCCGGGATGAAATCCCTGAAGATCTTGCCAACAGAGAACGTGAAGTACACGCAGGAAGCAAAGACCTTGAAGGCAAGCCCGAAAATATAATAGACAAGATAATTGACGGCAAGATGGATAAGTGGTATAAACAGGTTTGTCTGATGGAGCAGGCTTATATAAAGGAGCCGAGCCAATCAATATCAGATGTGATAAAAGCTTCCGTTGGAACGCTTGGCGAAAATATCACTATAAGCAGATTTAGTCGTTTTCAGCTCGGAGGGAATTCCAAAGGCTGAAAACATTTTTCGATATTAAATTGATTTCAATTAATGCCGACTCGGATGTCGGCATTTTTCTTTTTCAGAACATTTTACTCTCTCTGAGCGCGACAGCTTCGATTTTGCATTTAGCTGCTCAAAGTCATATATTCAGTGTAATTGGTAACCAAATAGATGCCTGATTCCATATACAAACGAGTTCTGTTAAAATTCAGCGGCGAAGTCCTCGCCGGAGATAAAGAATTCGGTATTGATCCTAATACGGTAAGAGATATCGCATCTGAGATCGTGGAAGCGATATCTACCGGCGTACAGCTGGGGATCGTCATTGGAGGGGGCAACATTTTCAGAGGTCTGAACGCAACAGACTCAGCGATCGATCGGGCGACAGGCGATCAGATGGGAATGCTCGCAACTATCATTAATTCCCTTGCAATGCAGGACGCTCTTGAGAAAAAGGCGATAAAGACACGGGCGATGACGGCAATTAAGATGGATGAGATCTCCGAACCGTATATCAGACGCAGAGCTGTGAGGCATCTTGAGAGAGGACGGGTAGTATTATTCTCCGCTGGAACGGGAAGCCCGTATTTTACAACCGACACGGCCGCCGCACTGAGAAGTATTGAGATCGGAGCGGAAGTTCTTATCAAGGGGACAAAAGTCGACGGAGTTTATGACAGTGATCCGGAAAAAAACAAGGACGCGAAACTCATTCCGGAACTTAAATATATGGAATTATTAGAGAAAAATTTGCGTGTAATGGACAGCACCGCAATCAGCCTCTGTATGGAAAATAACTTACCTATAAGAGTATATAATATGAAAACACCGGGAAATCTCATTAAATTACTTACCGGTGAAAAAATCGGCTCAACAGTCTCGGGAGTGAATAATGATTGATGATATTTACAAAGACACGGTAGAACGAATGCAAAAAACAGTGGATGCGACCAAACAACATTTCTCCGCTGTGCGAACGGGCAGGGCATCAACGGCTCTACTCGACCAGATAACCGTTGACTATTACGGCACACCGACTCCTCTCGTCCAATTAGCGGGGATAAGTATCCCTGAACCAAGGCTCATCGCCATACAGCCGTACGACAAGACCGCTATGCCGGACATCGAAAAGGCTATTGCGCTCTCTGAGCTCGGATTGACTCCTAACAATGACGGGAATATGATCCGAATTCCGATTCCGCCGCTTACCGAAGAGAGAAGGATCGAATTGGTGAAAGTGATACACAAAATGTCGGAAGAAGGCAGAGTGGCTATCCGTAACATCCGCAAAGATGCGAATCATCACATCGATATGCTGAAAGATGAAGGGCATATTTCCGAGGATGATCTCAAAATAGCGCATGACAATATTCAGGATGATACGAATGAGTTTATCAAACTTGTCGATGCGACGATGGAAGCAAAAGAAAAAGAGATAATGGAGGACTGAATAAAAAGTTCCCTCCGCGGTCAGTATAAATCCTGACTCGCACTTCTTGCTGGTCATTCTGAGCGCCTGCCCGACTGCTGTCAGGCCGGAAGCGAAAGAATCTCGGATTTATACTCAAAAAATTAAATTGGGATTCCCCTAAGTGTTGATTCAAGCTGTTTAGTGTCTTTAAGTGAACTTTAGGTGGGTAAATATTGGTCACACTGAAGAAGTTCTAATACATGTTTATTTGGTACTCATTTATCTTGCGGGAATTAAGTCCAAGCGGAATCTTCTTAGCC
>CBDUTM010000251.1:0-3588 GCA_965369985.1 uncultured bacterium
CGAGCTTTTAGATACACCGGATAATATCACATTTGCCGCTAACTTGTACCTAAATTATAATTGCGGTGTCTGCCATCAAATCGAAAGTGAAACACCCGGGTTTGGTCCGAACTTACGAGGCGTTACCAAGAAATTTGACCGGAAATATATCTACGACCATTTAATAGACCCACAAAAATTTGTCCCTGCGAGTATAATGCCTAAATTCGAGCGGCTCCCCGAAAATGAGCTCAACGCGCTAACGGATTTAATGTACTATATAGATAAATAGTTATCCGGTGTCAGGCATCAGACTTGTAAGCTTTGATGCGAACAGAGAGTAATTTATATTCCTCAATGTTTAGGTTAATTGATTCTGCAATTTCTACCTGTTGGAAACCGGCATCTTTAATCATCTGAATGTACTTTTCTTTAGGGATTGCGCCACCGATACAAGAGTTCCATAAATTGGAGTTATTTTTAACACTTTCCGGAATTTCATTTAGAGAGACCACATCCTGGATCACGATCCTGCCTCCCGGTTTTAGAACCCGATGGATCTCCCTGAATACAACGCTTTTTTCCAGAGTCAAGTTAATTACACAATTGCTAATAGCCAGATCAACTGAATTGTTTTCGATAGGTAGGGACTCTGCTGTTCCGATTTTGAAACTCACGTTTTTAATGCCCATTTTATTTGCGTTTGATGACGCCTTGTCTATCATAGCTTCAGTCATATCAACACCGTAAACAAAGCCATCGGAACCCACTCTTTCGGCAGCCCTGAACACATCATATCCTGTTCCCGCGCCGATGTCCAGTACGGTTTCTCCGCTGAGAGCATCTTCTGCGCCTCCTATGCCACAGCCAAGAGAGAAAACATCTGGGGAAGAAGCGTCCTCTGAGGATGAGCAACAATCGGGAGCACAGCATGAAGACCCGGTTTTAGCTATATTTCCGTAATATTCTTTAATATTATTTTCTGAGATTTCCATATCATATAATCCTTATATTTTCAGAGTTGTTTTATCATAACCTTATATATTTCGCATTCCTTAAGATTGAATTGAACCGAGTTTTTAACATCCGATGGAAGTTCTTCTCTTGAAATGAAGCTGAACCCATTATTCTCAAAAAAGCCAATGGCGCCTTTGGCAAGAAGAACTATACTATGAAGATCCATCTTCTTAGCTTTAAGCATAATTGCATCGTAAAGCTCTTTGCCAAAACCTTTATTCCGGTATTCTTCGGCAATTACAAATGACCTGAACAATCCGATTTCTCCCCATACTTCAAGCCCTACTCCGCCAATCGTAATATCTTTATCCTTCAGCACTAAAAAATAATCGATCCATTTTTCAATATCATCGGGTGGGAGATTTTCGTTCCTGAGGAGTCCACTCAGCGGTTCAATATCATCAATTTCAGCTCTTGATATTCCAATATTATTACGATTCATAATTCAGTTTTCCGTTTAAAAATAAATTTATGTTTTCTAACTGTTCTTTAAGCGGAGTCAGATAGATGAATTGGCCCTTCCTCTCCATATTTATCAAACCCGCATTTTTGAGTTCTTTTAGATGATGGGATACTGTTGCAGGGGCCAAATCGAAAGATTTCGATATATCTCCAACATTGCAATTATACCTTCCTTTGGATGTTTCAGAATCGCTTGAATCATAGAAGCAGCAGAATGAATTTGAGCAGATCTTTTCGTAAATGGCAAGCCGCTGGTCGTTAGACAAGGCGGCGAAACAACCGGCAAGAGAACTGTTATTAATCATATAACCCTCCATATATCGATAATACTATAACTATCGATATAAGATACGCAGGTTTATTGTTAAATGTTACACTATTTTCGCAAATCACCAGATTTTTATCGTTTTTAATAGCCGAAAAGCTTGCAATATCACTAAAAATCAGTATATTTAGTCTGGATATGAAAAACGGAATCTATATAAATCTAACACTATCAAGAGGATTACTCTTGATACTTCTGATACTTTCTCCGATGGCAGGATTATTAGCGGATATCAAGTGTACTGAAGATTGCAATGATCACGCTCATATGAAGATGTCTATCGCTAAATGTTGTCATTCTGAAAAAGAGGGAATTTCAATTAGGACGGCACAAGAGTGTGATCATGAACTCACCTTCAATGTAGATGAGTATAGACAGCCGATTAAAACGAAATCAATTAAAAATATCTTGTTTACGCAGAAAAATAGTTTCAACATCGAAGAGACATTTCCTAAGTTTTTATTGAAGGACGATTTATCTTCCAAATTTTTAAGTATCACAGCGCCCGCCATTTATCTTCTTGATTCAGCTTTCTTAATTTAGCCCTAACTTCTTCATACTGTCTGATTTCCGTTTCAGAGGGAATCGTTAATTATCGCATAAATGCGATTTGGTTGAATTGAATGGGGTTAAAATTATTGTGAAATACATATTAGTAATAGTTATCAGTTTCGTGTCGCTGACATCAGTGACGGCACAAGAGTCGGGATCGGAAAACGGCATTATTTCTGTCGAAGAAGCGATCGATGTTGCCTTAAGATCACATCCGTCCCTTAAAGTAGCGGAATGGAAGGCTGTAAGAGCCAGAGAATCAGCCAGGCAAGCCGGTTCGTGGATGGATCCGATGATCACTTTCGGATTGGTGAACGTGCCGTATGAGAGTTATGCGTTCAATCAAGAGCCGATGACAGGGAAAAAAATAACCCTTATGCAGCAAATTCCGTTTCCCGGAAAACTCGGCGCTAAAAAAGCGGCGGCAATTTCAGAAGCAGAAGCAGTAAGTGAGGAAATTCCCGAGCTGGAAGGATACATCGTAAAAAGAGTTAAAGAGAGTTATTACGATATATTCGTTATAGATTGGTCTGTTAAGATCACGAATGAAAGTCTCGATTTACTTTCACGGTTTGTCGAGATAGCAGAAACGAGATATTCTGTAGGCAGGGGGATTCAACAGGATGTATTAAAAGCTCAGGTGGAACGTTCCAAATTTGAAGAGCGACTAATTAATCTTCAATTTAACAGGGAAAAATCTGTGGCAAAGCTGAATACTCTTATGAACAAAAATTCTGAATCACCTATCAAAGTTATAGAAAATTTAACTCCGACAGAATTTCTCTATACTGAAAGGGAGCTAACCCGAATAGCAGAGGAACAAAGACCCGCACTGAAAGCCGGGAGATTCCGTATTGTAAGCAAAGAACGAAGAGCTGACTATTCAAGAAAGCTTAAATTGCCCGACTTTGGAATCGGAGTGGCATATACACAGCGTGACGAATTGATCGGCGCGAATATGCCGGGAGCTGATTTCATTTCAATGACTGTAGGGTTTAGCCTGCCAATCAAACCCGGAAACAGACAGTCAAGCAAAGTGGAACAATCCAAGGCAGAAACCCGGATGGAGCAGGAACAGTATAACAATTTTTTAAATAATGTTAAACAAGACATTAAAATTCATTATGCTGAGATGGAGAAGGGGAAGTCACTGATCGCACTATATACAAACCAGCTGTTGCCTCAGGCTGAACAAAGTTTTAACTCAGCTCTTTCAGGTTATCAGGTAGACAAAGTGGATTTTATCACACTAC
>CBDUTM010000252.1:0-3586 GCA_965369985.1 uncultured bacterium
GAAACCTATTCTGAACTATAAACGAATTATCCTTCTTCTCGCTGTTGTTACCTGGTCTATCTTTCCTTCGGGAGTTCAAGCCCAAACCGCTAATGAAATACTTGATAAAATGAAAGATGCTCTAAAAAAGGAAAAAAGTATTTCTATAGCATATGAGCAATCCTATAAATGGAAATCGTCTGACAGCGGCAGTAAATCAGCGGGTAAATTGGATATGCAAGACCTCATCAAGTTTCGTCTTTATACTGAAGAACAAACTATAGTGAGCGATGGAAAATCAATATGGAGTTATACTCCATTTACTAAACAAGTAATAATAAATAAAATTGATAAATCCGGGGGTACAATATTACCGGGAGATTTTCTGTCCGATTATCCTAAAGATTATAGAACAAAATTATTAGATGAGGATAGGTTCGAAGGTGAATACCTTTTGGAGCTTAAGCCAAAAGACAGTAGCAGTTTTGTAACCGCTATTCGTATTTGGTTGGATGGCGAGGATTATCTTATCAGAAGCATAGAATATATTGATATAAATCAAAATGTTACATTGTGGGAAATTACTGAAATAAATCTAAGTCCGGATTTTGATGATTCCCATTTTAAATTTAAATCTCCCTCTGGCGTGGAAACAGTAGACCTGAGATAGGTCTTCGAATATTTCTATGAATATAAAACATATCGCAGGTATCATTATCAGCCTATTATTTATTTACTTTGCTTTTCGCGATGTAAATATTGAAGAGTTTTCACTAGCTATAGCCAAAGCGGATTATGTGTGGATCTTGCCGGCAACGGCTGCGATGGTATTGAGTTTCTGGCTTCGGGGTTATCGGTGGAAATACATACTGAACCCTGTTCAGGAAGTTAGTGTCCGGTCAGCGTTTTCTGCTACAATGATAGGCTATATGGCCAATAATATCCTTCCCTTCAGGATCGGAGATTTAGTGAGGCTTTTTGTAATTTCAAAATACTCCGGTATCAAAAAAGCGGCGGCATTGGGATCAGTTTTCATTGAGCGTATGCTGGATATGGTTATGGCACTTGCGATATTCGGGATGGCTTTGATCTTAATTCCCAAGTTTCCTGATTGGGCTTCTGCGGCAGGATATGGCGCTTTGATCATATTTATTGTCTTGTTGTTATTTACGTTTTATGGAAGGAATCATCCGAATTTTCTTGTAAGATTAAACAATTTCGCGACGAAAAGATTTTCGGAAAAGGTGAGAGTTAGAGGAGAAGAAATAGTTCGGTCATTTTCTGCAGGACTAAAAGCTGTTCATAATATCAAACAGCTGCTTTGGGTTTTGTTATTGTCGTTAATACTATGGACTATAAACATCTCCTGGGTTTGGTTTACATTAGAGATGTTCGACTTTGATCTGCCGCTGAGTGCATCTTTACTTGTATTGATTTTTATTTTATTCGCTGTCGCTATTCCATCGGCGCCCGGATACATCGGCACATTCCATGGTTTTGTTATCGCTTCTCTGGTCTTTATGGGAATTGATTCGAATGCCGCGAGAGCCGGCGCGGTGGTAATGCATGCTACGAATTATATACCTGTTACACTGATGGGATTATACTTTCTGTGGCGAGGCAATATTACGCTGAAATCAGCAACCAAAAGTTCTTATGCAAATAGTTCGGATTGATAGAGCATCCTATCGATATTGGTCATCAATTAATGAGATTTAGACTGTCTTTCATTATGTTTTACCTTGAAAGTGCACAGGGATAAAGTTAATTTGAGGCCGATAAACATGAGACTATTTAATGGATAGAATTACTTTAAAAAATATGGTTTTTTTCGGCTATCATGGTGCGTTGAAAGAGGAACGGGAAATAGGTGGTAGATTTGAAGTTGATATCGATTTGATCGGGGATTTTAGCACTGCTTCGGATACAGATGAGCTTTCAGACGCGGTGGACTACCAAAAAGCATATTTTCTTATAAAAGAAAAAATAGAGGGTTCAAAATACCACCTCATAGAAACAATCGCGGGAGATGTTGCCAAAGAAATTTTATCAGCGTTCACTGTCAGTAAAGTTAACGTAAGGATCAGGAAGAGGAATGTACCTATCGGCGGAGTTATAGATTATGTAGAAGTAGAACTCTCCAGAGAAAAGAGCAGTGGAGTAATTTAGCAAGATTATGGTAGAAAAATCTTACATAGGACTTGGTTCAAATTTGGGCAACAGATTGGAAAATCTAAGCAATGCAGTTGAATTGGTAGATAAAGATAGTGCTACTTCTGTCGGCAATATTTCAAAAATATACTTGTCCGAACCCAAGTATATCAGTGAACAGCCGGATTTTCTTAATGCCGTCATAGAAATTGAAACTTCCCGTTCGCCATCGGAGCTCCTTAATCTTCTTCTTAAAATCGAAGGCGAAATAGGCAGGATCAGAGATAAAAAGAATGGACCTCGATTGATTGACTTAGACATCCTGTTTTATGGTAACGAGATTATAAAATCTGACAATCTCGAGATTCCGCACCCTTTATTGTATGAGCGTCTGTTCGTTCTTAAACCGTTAAGGGATATAAACTCGAAGTATGTGTGCCCCGCTACAGGGAAAACCGTTTCAGAGCTGCTAACTGTTACCGATGACAAACAAATTACCGAAATATATGATTATAATATTATCAAAATGGAAAATACGCACGCATGAGGAATGTTTATTATATAGCGGTCGAAGGAGTTATCGGCGTTGGGAAAACAAGCCTGTGCTCTCTTATCGGTGAACAATTTTCAGCGAAGATCGTATTTGAAAAATTTGAGGAGAATCCTTTTTTGGAAGATTTTTATAAAGACAAAGAGCGATTCGCCTTTCAGACGCAGTTGTATTTCCTATTGAGCAGGTATAGACAGCATCAGGAAATGATGCAGGTCGAATTATTCCACAAACTACTCGTGTCTGATTATATGTTTGTGAAAGATAAGATCTTCGCGAATATCAATTTATCCGATAAAGAACTTACGCTATATAATTCCGTAGTCACGTTACTTGAAAGAGATATACCGAACCCCGACCTCGTGATATATCTTCAATCTTCAACGAGCAGATTAATGACGAATATTAAAAAGAGAGGCAGATATTACGAAGATCTAATTACTCAGGAATATATTCAGGAATTAAATGACGCTTATAATGATTTTTTCTTACGATATGACAGAAGTCCGCTCCTTATCGTTAACTCGACCGATATTGATTTTGTAGATAATAAAGAAGATCAGGAAAATCTGATGGAAAAAATCCGGCAGCCTTTTTCAGGAACAAGATATTATAATCCAAAGGGTATGTGATGATAAAAATATTGATAATTGCGGCGATTGCCTGGATCGGGTATAATATTTTTAAAGCATCACGATTTATAAAATCCACAATGTCCACGAATAAACAGGGAAAAGAAGAAAAAACCAAAAAACTGAACTACAATAAAAGTGATGTGGAAGATGCGGAATTTGATGATATTGATGAGGAGACTTGAAAATTCAGAAAAATGAGAGAAAAGAATGATTGAAGTGTTAAAGAACGCTCTGAATGAGGAAAGTATAGTCAGTTACATTTTTATTGTGC
>CBDUTM010000253.1:0-3578 GCA_965369985.1 uncultured bacterium
CGTATAGCATTTTTACAAAATGCGGAACGTGCCAGCGTTCATCACTTGAATAACGATGAAATCCTCCTCCCAGATGATCGTGAATGCCTCCTTCGGATATTTTCCTTAGCGTATGTAATGTCATAACTTTTGCTGAATCGTTCTCTGTTCTGACTGCGTACCTGAGCATAAACCCGAATGTTGATGTCCTTGGAAATTTAGGAGCATCCCCGAATCCACCGTTATCAGCATCAAAACTATTTTTAAAAATATCAAATGCGGAATCAAGGATATTTTCGTATGGTCGAGTTGAAGATTCTTCGATTGACGCTCTATTTGATAAAATCTCATACAGTTTATCTGCGCTCTGCGTCAATTGCCTCCTATCTTCATTCCAGAGTTCATTGATCCTTGTCATGATATCCACAAATCCGGGACTTCCGTATTTCGATTCAGGTGGTAAATAGGTCCCTCCCCAAAAAGGTTTAAGATCCGGCGTCATGAATATCGACATTGGCCATCCTCCGCTTCCGGTCATCATCTGCAACGCCTGCATATATATTCTATCTACATCAGGACGTTCTTCGCGGTCCACTTTTATTGAAATAAACATATTATTCATAATTGCAGCGATATCTTCTACTTCAAAAACTTCTCTTTCCATAACATGGCACCAATAGCAGGTAGAATATCCGATTGAGAGGAATATAGGTTTATTTTCTTTTCGCGCTTTTTCGAAAGCTTCATCACCCCAGGGATACCAATCAACAGGATTGAATGCATGTTGAAGAAGATATGGACTTTTTTCATTTATAAGTCTGTTTGGGGAATGCCCTTCATCCAACATTCGCTTGATGAACGTTTTTATATTTCCCTCATAATTCTCTTTATTTATCGATGCATTTTTTGAAACGTTTTTGACCGACATGAAGCTCTGTCCTTTCTCGTTGAAGTTGGTATCTGTTTCACCGGAACAATTAATTATTTGAAATGATAAAATTATCTGAACTGATAAAAAATATTTTTTCACGCAGGTTCTTTATTCACCTTTCTAACTGGCTAAATTAGGACAACAATCTATATTTAAGTTGAGCAAATGTCAATCAGAGTAGAAAATTAAACAGCTAATATGTCAAATAATAGTTTATACTTAAACTAACAGCATGATAATAAGCCTTTACCATTATCGGCTTATCCAGCAATAACTTTAAGAGTTCTCAAATAAATATTTATATTTCAAATAATACTCATACTTAATTATAAAAAAGTTATCAACATTATCATTTAGATAGTTTAAATCTAAACTATTCATCATTTCCTTCGCTTATTATACTCTTTATACTATTGACAAAAGCCGCAAAAGTAAATAGATCATTAGCTTTATTCTTTCCTTCAGCTCCATATTGTTTACGCAAGTCCTCATTTTCAGCTAATTTTAACATCGCAGCGGAAAGTAACTCGACATTTTCAGAAGGAACGATTATTCCAGTAACATTATCGATCACTAATTCAGGTAATACATTTATATCGGAAGAAATAACCGGCTTTCCGGACGCCATATACTCCATTCCAATTCTGCATATAACTTCCGAGAAGGTTGAACTTATAACTCCTACATCGATCATTGAAATAGGCTTAGAGGGATGAGAATAATTACTTACAAATTTCACCTTATCAGAAATTCCCAAATCATTAGCATATGATTCCAGGTCCGTCCTCTTCACTTGGGCCTCTTCGCCCGATATTAGAAATTTAAGCTTGCTGTTTTTATTGAGAGCCATTGCCGCTGCTGTTAAAAATATTGTATGTCCTTTGACTGGTGATAATCTCGCTATCAATCCGAAAGTTATATCACTGTCCGGACTCTTTTCACTCTCATTCTTATAATGAAGATTAAACTCTTTCAGATCGAATGGACCTATTGCCAGGGCAAATTTATGGTCCGGCAAATTGAATGCTTTTGAGTAGATCTTTATTAAAGTGCTACTCGAGGCGATAAATCCATCGGTCCATTTCGAGTATATCTTTTTGCTGATCATATTTACTTTAGGTTTTCTATCGTCGCTCAAAGCTCTTATTACACGGATCGAATCCCCCAATTTCTTTTTCACTCTTCCTGCCCAATAATGTGATTGAGCTCCATGAGGTATAATGCATCTATACTCGCCGGTCTTAATAATCTCAAGTAACGAATTAAGCTCAGTTAAATACCTCACGGGGTTTGAGGGTTTAGGATTAAATCCTTCGATAGCATTCAACCCTTCCTTAGATGCGATCTTCATCGCAGGCTTTTTTATATCACCGGTGATAGCGGTGCGATAGCCTCCCTCCATCAATGCTTTTGTAGTATATACCGCAAAATGGGCGCTTCCACTCCACCACCGATTGTCAACGATGTTCAAAACAGCTGTTTTATCTTCTTGTTTCATTATTTCTAAGACCATAAATTATGTCGCAAGTGAAATGATACAGTAGAGATTCAAATTATGCAAGTCAGCGGTTTTTCATTCGTAAGAAACGGAATAAAACTTGGATACCCCATAAAAGAAGCGATAAGATCCATTTTACCAATATGTGATGAATTCGTTATTGCTATCGGTAAGTCTGAGGATGATACTTTGGAACAAGTACAATCAATTAACGATTCCCGAATTAAAATCATTGAAACAGACTGGGATGAGCAACATTTTGTTCATGGTAAGGTCAATTCTGTACAATCCAATATCGCGCTTAGCGAATGTAAAGGAGATTGGTGCTTTTACGTTCAGGCAGATGAGGTTGTTCACGAAAACTTTTTACCAATCGTAAAGGAACGGATGAAAAATCTCTTGGATGAAGATGAGGTTCAGGGGTTATTGTTCGATTATCTTCATTTTTGGGGATCTTTCGATTATGTCCATAGATCACGTGGGTGGTATCGTCGGGAAGTCAGAGTAATTCGCAATAATATTGGCGTTGAGTCATGGAAAAGCGCTCAGAGTTTTCGTTTAAACGGGGAAAAACTCCGCGTAGCGCACTCAAACGCCTCTATATACCATTACGGGTGGGTAAGGCCACCCAAAGTGATGAAAGATAAACAAATCGCCTTGGATTCAGTTCATCATGACAAAGAATGGGTGCAAAAGAAACATGAAGGAACTGCGGCAGCGTTTGATTATGGTGATCCAAGATACTTAACACGATTCATCGATTCTCATCCGAAAATAATGGCTGAACGAATCGATCTTTATAATTGGGATTTTAATAATGGTAATAAAGCCGGACATCCTCATGAGAAATTGTTCGACCGGGCATTAACGTTTCTTGAAGATAGAATATTCCACTATAGGATAGGTGAATATAAGAACTACATTTTGCTTAATAACAAGTAGCTTAGCCTAATCTATCTAAGAAAACTCTTTCAACTCTTTCCCCCCAGGCCTCAACTGAAAAATGTATTTTGATCTTTATTCGACCTGCATTACCCATCTTATCTCGAAGATCAGATGATTCTATCAACGTTTTTAATTTTTCTATCCATTCTTTATCTGAATTAACGAGGAAACCATCCACTGAATTAGTTATCACTGATGCATTAGCTCCAACATCTGAAGCGATCA
>CBDUTM010000254.1:0-3576 GCA_965369985.1 uncultured bacterium
CATGATAGGCAATATCATATTAATAGCCCGGGGCTTATTCGAATCAGCTGTAGATTCACTTTTCAGTTCCTCATTAGATATGTCAGAATTTTTAACTCTCTCTTCTGCGGCTTTCAATGGACCGATCTCTTTCTGTGATATAATTGTGACAACAACCAACAGCAATGCGATCAGGGCATAAAAATTCAGAGGAATACTCTTGACGAAAACCGAGACAGGCTGCTCTACCCCCTGCTCGACCAGCAGACCTATCACAAACGCGCCCCATGCGTTCAACGGGATCATCACGCAGATAGGAGCTGATGTGCTGTCAATGATGTACGCCAGCTTCTCCCGGGATATTTTATAGCGGTCAAATACAGGTCGGCAAACTGTACCCGTTACGAGAATGGATATGTTCGATTCCACAAATATCACCACTCCTAAAACCCAGGCGAGCAGACCCGCAGAGCGTCGCGACTTGATAAGATTTTTATTTTCTATCCAATTTATAAATCCCGTCACCCCACCCGATTCTTTTGTATAGGTAATCAGAACTCCCATAAGAACGCTGAAAATAATCACACTGCTGTTCGAGTGGCTCCCAAATACCAGACGCAAACCTTCCAGCGAATCTCCGAATCCAACCAGGGGATTCCATCCACCGAGAATAGTGTATCCGGCGAAGATGCCCAGATATAGCGAGAGATATACTTGCCTTGTCCAGACAGCAAGAAATATCGCCACTAAAGGCGGGACGAGTGATAAAAAATTAGGTTCCATCAATAAAACAACCTCTATTTAATAGTAAAATAATATTCAGCGTTAATCGTCTGATACGTTATAAGCGTTCTTCAAATATTTTTTCGACAAACTTACCGCTGATGTAAAATTGTCAAGCCTAATAGCCTTCTTATATTGCTTAACCGCCTTTTTCCGTTCGCCGAGTTGGTCGTATGTCATTCCGGTTCGGAGATATATATACGCCAGCCCGAACTTGAATTCAAGTGTATATGTCTTCTCTAAATCCGTGAAGATCTTTATCGCTTCCTCCGGCTTCCCTTCCTTTCTCAGTTTTTCGCCTCTCAGATAAGCGATGCGATTTCTGATCTCAACAAGATATTTTTCCGGCATTCCGTCAGACAAGGGAAGCATCATATCAATATGCTCACCCGCTTCATCAAGCATTCCGTTCATAAGGAGGATATCCGCCAGCTTTCCTCTGAAATAAGGATTCTCGTCAAATTCTTCCACAAGTCCGCGCGCGAATACGAGAGCCTTTGCGTGGTCCTCCTCAACATACGCGTAAGCGAACATGAGAAAACTCCGTGCCTCAACTGTGGCGTACATCCCATTTTCCGCTACATAATTCAATTTATCTAATGCGGATTCCCTGCTTGACCCCAAGCCCGCCATAAATGCGATACTCCTGATAAAACTCCCGGAGATCGCAATGAAATAGTGGAACACGCCAACTCCTATCAGCGGGTCGATCATTGACGGGTTTACTTCCATTGCGTCATTGATGATGGAAAATCCCGCTTGAGCGTCATAGAACGTATCCAGCAGATTATTCTTCGACAACGCCACCCGCGCTTTTAGTCCTCTTGCAGATCCGAGAAAAACCATACTAAGAGCATCGTCGGGATACTTTTGTAACCGCTTCTCCCCGATCTCAATGACGTTTTCCAGACCGTCTATCATCCTCCCCCAGATATTTTTATCCTCTTCCACCATTCGGAGAGTGAACCACTCCAGCACTACCAGATATAAATATCCTGCCGGATGCTCGGGATTCAGTGATGTGAATTCCTCGAATGATCTCTTTGATTCGTCAAATTGAAAATTGTACATCTGACGTACCCCGCGCATGGCGATCTCTTCCTGAACCGGCTTGTATCGCAGTATCTGCTCATCGCTCTGAGCAATTACGAATGACTGAAGCAGAAGCAGATAGGATATGACTATGAAGGTTTTCAAGGCGTACGAAATATATTATGGAGGTTCGATTATCGCAAGGCTGCAATCAATTGGTTATTCTTTTTCTCTGACGAATCGAATCCCTTCTTCTTCATCGTTGAAACTGATCGTATCGGTTTCTGTTAAGCCGCTCTCGTTGGCATCCCTGAGCATTTCAAGGTTATTCGCACGCGAAACTGCCCAGATAGTGCCGTCAGGCTTCAATCCCTGCTGAATTCGAGTGAAAAGCTGTTTCGTATCCTGTTTTTCCCCGATCCGGACGATTATCATCTCAACCCGATCGCCCAGTACCCTTTTTTGAAGAACCACATCTTCAGGAGCCTCAATGCTCAATCGGCGGAAGATCGAGTTGCCGTCGTCCAATACGACAACGCTGTCGCCCGGTTTTATTCCCAGACTTTCAGTGAACTCGGACAAATCAGATCTCGGTCATTGATCTTGCTTCCGGAGTCAGCAGTTCGGCGCCGTTTTCCGTAATATACATTATGTCCTCTATCCTGACTCCCAGCTCACCCTGAATATAAATTCCCGGCTCGTTGCTGAACGTCATCCCCGGCTGCAAACGGAGTTTGTTGCCCTTTACGAGATACGGATATTCGTGACCTTCCATTCCGATACCGTGACCCACCCGATGAGTGAACAGGCTATACCCTTTTCCGAATCCCGATTTTTCGATCACTTTGCGGGCGGCTTTGTCCACATCTTCCGCCTTAACTCCGGGAGCCGCTTTTTCCAGGGCGGCAGATTGCGCATTTTTCACGGCGTTCCAGGCGTCCAGTTGCCTCTTTGAAGGTTCGCCGAAAATGACCGTCCGTGTCATGTCGGATTCGTAGCCGTTAAATTCCGTGCCGGTGTCTACAAGGACCATCTGACCCGGAAAGAGAACTTCCTTTTTGTCCGTTCCATGAGGAAAAGCGGCGTTTGACCCGAATAAGACAAGAGCCCATTCCCGAAGACCACGTTGGGCGTATTCAGCTGATAGAACGCTCGTGAGTTCTCGTTGCGACATCCCGTCTTTCATCTGACTGAATGTGGCTTTTAGTATCTCATGTGTTACATTATTGATATACCGTAACAGCTCTATTTCATGGGCTGATTTGATGCCACGGCAGCCGTTTACTATCGGATTTGCCGAAACGAATTCCACGTCTTTTGCCGCTTCTTTCAAGCCTTCGGAAACGAAATATCTGATAGTTTCTTCCAACCCGATACGTCCTCTATTTATCTTCAGCTCTTTGAATATTTTCGCCAATAATTTGAACGGTGACTCCTCTTCTTCCCAGAGAAATAGATTCGCTCCGCCGCCGATGGTCGCCTTTGCTCTGTCCACTTCAAACCCGGGACTGATCCACATCGTGTTCCCTTCTCTGGGGATAACGCAGGCGAATGTCCGCTCCGAACGCCGCCATCTTACTCCGGTGAAATATTCCATCGATGAACCGCCCGTCAGGAGAATTGCGTCCATATCGTTTTCCGACATCAGCATTTTTGCCCGGTCTTCCCGCTCTCTCCTGTCTTTATCATCTATCGGTGGCGGAGCGTCCAAAAGAGTCGCGGAAGACTTAGCCGTTGACAGAGCGATCTTCGGTTCGCTGAACAGCCCTATTCCGGATGCGG
>CBDUTM010000255.1:0-3571 GCA_965369985.1 uncultured bacterium
CCGCCGATCGCCGCGCCCAAAGCAAGCATTGCGGACCAGGTACTCCCCGCGAGAGCGTTTGCCGCGACGATCTCATTTCGTTTTGTAATGTTGGGGATCACCGCTGTGCGGGCAGGCTCAAAGAAGCTGGCGAATCCCATCTGAATAACCATAAGCGTGTACGCGATCCAGAGATGTTCCTTTGATGTGAGAAAGATAAATCCTATGACAAGTATGCCACGTAAAATATCAGACCAGATCATTATCTTCTTTCGGTCGAACCTGTCAACTATGACGCCTGCATAAGGACCGATAAAGAAATTTGGGAGCAACTTGGCTATTAATACTCCGGCAACTGCCCCACCTGTTCCGGATAGCTGAAAAACAAGACTGTAAAGGGCAAGAGTGTTAAACCAATCGCCGAGATTGCTGACCAGCTGACCGAGCCAGAGATTACGAAAATCGCGGTTACCTTTTATCAATGCCCAGTATGTTACTTTTACAGCCAAGTCTGTATAACCTTTCTGTTGTTTACTTATGATTTATCCCGCTTAATATCACGCTTTAATAGTACATATGCAATTCATTGAGATCATAAGAAAACCCCGCTGATAAACAGCGGGGTCTCTTATAGTTTTCCCCAAAGGGGAGGTCAATGACCTTAATCGTTTAATACATACCGCCCATACCGCCGGGAGGCATCGGTGGTCCTGCCGGAGCATCTTTCTCCGGTTCTTCCACGATGACCGCTTCGGTGGTTAGTAACAATCCTGCGATTGAAGCAGCATTTTCAAGCGCTGTCCGTGTAACTTTCGTAGGATCTATAACACCGTCGGCGATAAGATTGGTGAACTCTTCCGTCTGAGCGTTAAAGCCGAAATCTGCTTTTCCTTCTTTGACTTTCTGCACGACTATGGAACCTTCCCATCCGGCGTTTTCAGCGATCTTTCTAAGCGGAAACTCTAAAGCCCGCTTGACGATCTCCACACCAACCTGCTGATCGCCCTCTAGGCTTAATTTGTTCAATTTATCTAAGGTTCTGATGAATGCTACACCACCGCCGGGGATAATTCCCTCTTCAACCGCAGCGCGGGTAGCGTGAAGAGCATCTTCAACGCGAGCCTTCTTTTCTTTCATCTCTACCTCAGTAGCAGCGCCAACGCTCAGCACTGCAACTCCACCGGCTAACTTGGCAAGGCGTTCCTGAAGTTTTTCCTTGTCATAGTCCGATGAAGAAGATTCGATCTGAGCCTTGATCTGACCGATCCGGGCTTTGATATCAGCGGTCTTGCCGCCGCCTTCAACGATTATCGTGTTGTCCTTGTCAATCGTAATTTTCTTTGCCGATCCGAGATAAGAAGTAGTAGCATTCTCTAATTTGAATCCTCTCTCCTCGGATATGACCGTTCCACCTGTCAAAACAGCGATGTCTTCAAGCATTGATTTGCGCCTGTCTCCGAAACCCGGAGCCTTGACGGCAGCAATTTTCAAAGTACCTCTTAGCTTATTGACTACCAGAGTCGCCAATGCTTCGCCATCAACGTCTTCCGCGATCAGAAGAAGCTGTTTTCCGGTCTGCGAGACTTTTTCGAGGATCGGAAGAAGGTCTTTCATATTGCTGATCTTCTTATCATGGATAAGTATATATGGATCTTCCAAATACGCTTCCATGCTCTCTGCGTTGGTCACGAAATAGGGTGAAAGATAACCGCGGTCGAATTGCATACCCTCTACAACCTCAAGTGAAGTATCAGTGGATTTCGCTTCTTCTACGGTAATGACTCCGTCTTTTCCAACTTTATCCATTGCGTCGGCAATAAGATCGCCGATCTCAGGATCGTTATTTGCAGAGATAGTACCAACCTGAGCGATCTCAGCTTTTCCCGGAAGAGGCTTGCTTATTCTCTTCAATTCTTCAACAACGACTGTTACAGCTGCGTCAATGCCTCTTTTCAGATCCATAGGATTTGAACCGGCTGCTACATTCTTTAACCCTTCAGTATAAATACTTTGCGCTAATACCGTTGCGGTTGTTGTACCGTCACCTGCGATATCTGATGTCTTGGAAGCTATTTCCCTCACCATCTGAGCGCCTATATTTTCTATACCGTCGCTTAGTTCAATTTCTTTTGCTACTGTGACGCCGTCTTTAGTGATAGTCGGTGCGCCGAATTTTTTTTCGATGACGACATTTCGTCCTTTAGGTCCGAGAGTCACTGCGACAGCTTTAGCCAGCTTGTCTACGCCAATCTTTAGAGCCCCCCGAGCCTCAGCATCGAATTCAATATTTTTAGCCATTATAAGCTATTCTCCTTTTTTAAAATTATATACTGCTCTTAAACTATCGCGAGTATATCGCTCTCACGCATGATTAAGTATTCATCTTTACCAATCGTTATCTCGTTACCGGAATATTTTCCATAAAGAACACTGTCACCGATTTTAACTTCCGGCTTTATCAGTTCACCGTTATCAGAGATCTTGCCGGCACCTACAGCAACTATTTTCCCGGCTTGTGGCTTTTCCTGCGCTGTATCAGGCAGTATAATTCCGCCACTGGTCTTCTCCTCTGCCGCATCAGGCTGAACTACAACTCTGTCCGATAAAGGTTTGATTTTTAACGCCATTTTACTCCTCCATTTATAACTTAAATCATTGTTTATTCTATTCTAAAACTGTTAGCACTCTGTAAATATGAGTGCTATACAGCCTCGTAATATACGTGAAATTAAAATTTTATGGCAAGCATTATTTTCAATCTTAAATAGAAAAATAATTATGAGGTAAATTGCCTCATAATTATCTGGAGTTTGTCAGGTGAGGATGGCTAGATATAATTAATCTTCACTTTCAGGAGCTACATTCTCATCTTGAGATGGTAAACGTTTTCTAATATTATCTGCCACTTTTATAGCAGATTTTTGGTTCTTGTACCACAGCAATAAAAGAAAAACGCCTCCTAAATATCCGATAACCGATAAATTCATAAATGCCATAAAAATAAAGAGAGAGGAAATAGGCGAAACAATTAAAGTCACTGTAAACGAAATAGCAATTGACAGCAAAAATATCGCAAAATTCAGGTAGATAGAATCTTGAGACCCTTTCTCAAGTGCCTCTAGCTCCGATTCAGAAATTTCATAACTAGTTAGTTGCCCCAATGGCGCGCGACGAATTTCAGGAAGTGGCGAAGAACCAGTATTGTTTTCAGGGCTCATTATCAACCTTCACCCATTTAGAATTTTCACCGAGGCATTAACTGTTCCGGTACGTCCACCAAGATTAATAACAACATTCCAATGGCCTACATGAGGAGGTCGAAGACGGTAAGGGGAACTTTTCACAAATCCTCCATGGTATGTATACTTTTCACCTCTTTTATATTTTCCAAAATTAAGATCATCCAGTAGTAAAACGTTTGCTTGTTTGTCAAGCACTATTTCAACTATATCATTTGCACCTAAATGAAAATTGTAGTGAAGAAAATTCAATTATACTATGAGCTCCTCAAATTCTAATTCTTTTAGCACTCAATCGCTTCGTGTGCTATTAAGAGTGTTAAATATAGATGATTTTCGAGATATGACAAGAC
>CBDUTM010000256.1:0-3568 GCA_965369985.1 uncultured bacterium
CAATGTTCGGATTAACATTCTTGATCATCTCATAAACCCATTTTGCGTTATTTATCAGATTCACATTGTTAAAAAGGATCGCCTTTGTCGGGGTAGGCATATGCGTATCCCCCGTAAAATTCTTTCTTCCGTATTTCGGGGTATCAACTATCAACGCCTTATCACCGTGGTTCCAGTACGCAGGTTCCTCGCCCTTTGCGTAGCCATGCGCAATTACGTCCCTACCGTGCGCGTTCGGATCAAGATTCGGCTCGAACGGATCTTCGGCGACCCAACCCTTGAATCCGGGTCCCGTCCATGGGGAACCTTGGAAAAGTCCGGCTTTATAATTTCCTGCCCAGGTGTGGCATCCCGCTCCCGGGGCTCCCAAATTCCCTGTTAGCATGATCGGGAGGTATGCAGCTCTATTCATCTCAGTTGCGTGGAACCAATGGTTTATTCCCTCTCCCTGATGAATGGCAACCGGTTTCGTTTTAGCAATATCTTCCGCTAATTGTTCTATCAACTTCTTCGGAGCCTGAGTAATATCCACCACGCTGTCGATGTCGTAGTCTTTCAGATGGATCTTGTACAACGACCAGAGAGTCGCCACTTCAACTTTTGTACCATCCAGAAGCTCTACGCTGAAATCACCGTCGAGCAGCGGATTTATCCCTTTCTGTTCCATTGTGTCACCGACATCGTCACGGGTCACGGCTTTAAATTCTTTTGTGCTCTCATCGTAGACGACAAAATCACCTAACTTTTCATGCTGCTCTTCGGTAAATCCCTGAATTCTCACAGACGGACCTTTCTTTGACAGATCACTCTTGTAATTCGGAAACACTTCCGAAGCTCGCAGTCGTTTCAGATTATCTTTCCTGACCAGGAGCGGAAAGTCCGTGAATCTTTTCACGAACGTTTCGTCATGCCAATTCTTATCTATGATGATCTTCGTAATACCTAACCAGAAAGCCGCATCCGTTGCCGGTCGAATTGGAATCCAATAGTCGGCTTTGGTCGACGGCGGACCGTATTCGGGAGCTATCACTACGATCTTCGCCCCTCTTTCCATGCACTCGATGAACCAATGAGAATCGGGCAGTTTATTCTCCACCAGATTCTTGCCGTCCATGATGATCAGTTTCGAAAAGCGCAGATCGTTAAAATCGCAGTCGGAAGCCTGCACTCCGTGAACCCACGGATGTCCGGGCGCCTGATCGCCGTGCCATGTATAGTTAGAGAAGTTTCGACCTCCAAGAGCTTTGTCCTTCCCGACTCCCCGGTTCTTCGCATCAAGAAGAGCAAGAGTATTATTTAACCGATACATCCCGTACTTCCCGATCACGCCTAACAGTCCCATGCCACCCCGGAATTTTATGGTTCTCGTACCCGCTTCTTTCATCGCCTCCACCATTTCGGGTTGATAGCCTTGCTTCAATAGTTCTTTTTTGCCCTTTTCTCCGCTATAGGTTTTGGAGATTTTCGCTAATGCTTTAGCTATATTATCCAGTGCGTCGTCCCACGATATCTGAACGAATTTGTCATCGCCTCGACTATCGAATTTATATTTCTTCTTGAGCTTCTTTGTAAGTTTCGGGAAACCGTCATCCGCCCATCTTTTCCAACCTTTCCTCACTATCGGATGTTTTAGCCTGTAAGGACCATAGAGAACTCGGTGAAATGTATAACCCTTAGCGCACTGTCTCGGATTCCAGTTATTCGTGGCGTGATTTCCCTGAAGATCCGAATAATCCTGATAATCATAGGTCGACCCCATTCGGGTGACAATCCCATTCCTGACATATGCTCTGACTCTGCAAGCATGTGTGTCGTTTGGTGAACAAACCCAATCAAACCAGCTGTCATACTTATACTGATTTCTGTAGACTTTCTCCCATCCCCTGTTAACTGATCCGGCTAATGGATTTTCGTCAGGATCTACTGCAGAAAGTAACCTCATCGGTGTGCTCATTGTAAATGCAAGAGCACCCGCTCCTAATTCCATCCACTTGAGAAACTCTCTCCTCTCCATCCCTTTACTATTTTTCCCTTCAGTTTTTTTAGTCATTTCTGCTTCCTCGCTATACTTGAAAGAATTCTGTTATTAAGGGGCAATTACCAAATCTTGCCAAATCGTCACTGATTTTTTACCATCACGGTCACCGGCACTTCCATTCCAGATGGAAAATGCCACTGAGAGTCTTTGCCCGGGAGCAAAATCTACTCTGTTTTGACCTTCACCCTTCATAGACCGTTTGAAAACAACTCTATATGTTCCCACATCATACACACCAGATGATTCCACGTTTTGCTCTATCCTCGGTCTCGCCTTGAGCGTACCGAAACCCTTCGCTGTGAGATTTTCAACAGCAGATTTTCTCGTCGGATCAGAAACTATATTTCCCGCTCCCCATCCGGTTATAAAATCAGGATCCGATTCAAGGGTCAGCGCGTCGCGTGCCGGCTGTTCCAATGCGGATTTCATAAGATTAGGATATGAGTCGATCCCCAGGTTCGGATACATTTTATCTATATCCTGAAATGTGGGTTCAAGATCTGCCTGCCGTTCAGATTTCCACATCCAGATACTTACAGTTTGGTTTTTTTCGCCCATCCCGAAAAATGGAGGATCGCTCTCGCTTGAGAATTCGATGGCAGCGGCATCTCTGAAATCCTGAACCCGAATCGCAGTATGATCATCGGTAGCATCCGTCCAGGTTAATCTGACCGACAGTTCTTTGCCGTCATGAAGAGCCTGTACGGTTAATATTTCCGGTCTGTCAACCCTCCACCAGAGCGGCATCATATGGATGTTGATGGTTCCTGCTTCCCTCCAGATTCCTGCGTCAGGATGCTCAGGTATCTTTTGAACTCTATTCGCCACGATCCTGAATTTTTTCATTTCTGCCCTATCACGTTTCAGTTCCGTGGACATTCCGAGGACATAATTTGTAAGATGCCATGCATCGTCTCCATAAGCCCAGTCGCTCATCGGCATCGGTGTCCCGGGCATCCCCAATATTATTCTGCGATAGACCTCTTCCGGATCGGGATTTCCCTTGAACACACCCATAGTAAGGTCTCGCGGTCGTGTAGGCATTCCATTTTCATCAATTTGTTCAGAGACTCCATCTCCCTCACCGGTAGCTCCGTGACATGTAGCGCACGCATCCCTAAAACGTTCAGACGCTAATTGCTGCGCTGCCGGTGTATATTCAGCTGTGGGAGGAATTTCCATTAGTCCTACTCCGCTGTCTCCTATAGCCGTGTTCGGCTCTATCGGATTATCTGCGAAAGATTTGATATAATGAACGAGACTCCATCTTTCCATTTCAGGTAAATGCGCCCATGATGGCATGGACGAACCGGGGATTCCTCTCGAAACCGCGCCGAAAATATCGTTGTCCGTTGGAATTCTCTCCCATGTGGACACCATCCGATATCGGGCAGATACAAAGTCTCTTGGTTTAGGATATAATAAGTAGGCTGCTTTGCCCTCCCCTGCTCCATCCAATCCGTGGCAAGGCGCGCACCTTTTATCGTAAATAACTTTGCCTGATGCTAATAATTCCGGTGATGATTCCAT
>CBDUTM010000257.1:0-3563 GCA_965369985.1 uncultured bacterium
AATGGGGAGGCGAGTTCGGTGGGGAAGATGAAACTAAAATAGCCGAGTTATTCGATAAGCCTGTTTTCGTCCATCGGTATCCAGCCGCCATTAAGGCGTTTTATATGAAACGAGATGCAGACGACGAAAAGTTGGCTCTCGGTGTGGACTTGCTCGCTCCAGAAGGATATGGAGAAATTATCGGTGGAGGACAGCGCGAAGACGATTATGATACTATACTCAAACGGTTAAAAGAGAACGGACTTCCTGAAAAAGAATTTAAGTGGTATCTCGACTTACGTAAATACGGCAGTGTTCCACATTCCGGATTCGGTATGGGTATTGAGCGCGCCGTATCCTGGATATGTGGGTTAAAACATATCCGTGAGACAATTCCATTTCCGCGCACTATTCAAAGATTAGAGCCGTAAATGACTGTGAAACCTGGAAGAAGAGTAGCAATTGGAGTATTTGGGGGTCGGGATGTTGCGGATGATATTTGGCAGATGGCAGAGAAAGTGGGAAGTGGAATTGCCAAATTGGGTGGCATCCTCATATGCGGTGGGATGGGAGGAGTTATGGAAGCTGCGTGTATTGGAGCTAAATCACAAGACGGTCTTACGCTCGGAATCCTGCCTACAAGTACAAAGGAAGAGGGAAACAGCTATCTTGATATCACTATAGCAACAGGTATGGGAAGCGCTCGTAATTCGATCATTGTAAGATCTATTGATGCTGCTATCGCAATTGACGGCAAATATGGAACGTTATCGGAAATCGCATATTGTTTGGAAATGGGAGTAAATGTTATCGGACTCAGTACCTGGAATATAGAAGGAGTAATAGAGGCCGACTCTCCAGAAGATGCCGTAGCGAAGGCATATGAGAATATCTAGGTGAGTGACTTGGGAGCTCATCTGATTGTTAAAGGTCTTGTTCAGGGTGTTGGATACAGATGGTTTGCATCTAAATCCGCATCGTCCCATAATCTAAACGGTTGGGTTAAAAACCTTCCGGATTCCTCAGTAGAAGTTCAGGTTTATGGCGATAAAGGCGCAATTAATTCATTTATTAAAGAATTAGCCCGTGGTCCTTCGTTTTCAAAAGTTAAAGATGTGGTAGTGAGATGGATTGAATTCGAGCCAGGTCATAATTCATTCAGTGTTGAGTCTTAAGTTTTGAAAGTCGCAATTGCCCAGATAAATGTTACCGTAGGATCATTAAAAGCCAATACGGATAAAGCAATACAATATATTAAGGATGCTTATGATTTGGGAGCAGATATAGTGCTTCTGCCTGAATCTACAATTCCCGGCTATCTGACGCTGGATCTTTTGTTCAACCGCCAGTTCATAAAAGATAATTTGAATGAATTAGATCGACTGACAGCTGAATGTCCGGACATCATCGCCATTGTCGGGTATGTTCAGGAAATAAACGGAAAGTTATTTAATGCTGCTGGGGTAATTCAGAACGGAAAACTAATAGGCAAGGTATTCAAAAATAAACTACCCACTTATGATGTATTTAATGAGAATAGATACTATGTCTCAGGCGATAAGCAGATACCTGTTAAAGTAATAGTTGATGATATAAATATCAATGCAGGTGTTCAAATATGCGAAGATATGTGGGATACTTCAGAAAATAATATCACTTCAACTCTCGTTTCAAATAATGCCGATATCATATTGAATATCTCCGCCTCGCCATATGTAGAAGGAAAATTATCAGAAAGGATAAAACTGATCACCGATCACAGTAAGAATACGGGAAAAGCGTTCGTTTATTGCAATCTTGTGGGTGGTCAGGATGAAATTATCTTTGATGGAGCAAGTTTAGCAACTGATACCAATGGTAATTTGATACACATATCGCCTTCATTTAAAGAAAACCTTTCAATAGTCGATTTTAATCTAGACAACACTCCCGCGTTAACATACAGCTCTGACGATCATACTGAGGATTCATTTAACGCAATTCAGCTGGGAATTCACGATTATATATTGAAAAGCGGGTTTAACAGCGCCATATTGGGCATGTCGGGAGGGATCGATTCAGCACTTGTGGCGGTAATCGCTTCAGAGGCAATAGGTCCGGAATATTTGACAGGAGTTTCTATGCCTTCGCAGTTTTCTTCAGATCACAGCAAATCGGATGCGGAAGAATTATCAAATAATCTTGGTATCCATTTTCGGCAAATACCTATAAAATCCACTTATGATAATTATCTGAATATATTGAAGCCGCATTTTAATGGAGCGGAGAGTGACGAAACTGAGGAAAACATTCAGGCAAGAATAAGAGGCAATATTTTGATGGCACTCTCAAATAAATTCAATCATCTGCTGTTATCCACAGGAAATAAGACTGAATTAGCACTCGGCTATGCAACAATGTACGGTGACATGGCCGGTGGATTGGCTCCGATCAACGATGTTTCTAAATTGCAAGTCTACAAACTATGCCGATATTATAACGAATTAAAAGGGTCACCAATTATACCTGAATCTGTGTTTGATAAAACGCCTTCCGCGGAGTTATCGGAGGGTCAGGTGGATCCATTTGACTACGAAATTATCAGTCCTCTTGTTGATGACATAATCCAATTAGGTTTAGCAAAGGATGAACTTCTCGATAAAGGATATGATGCAGACACTATTGAACAGATTATTAAGATGATCAAATCCAGTGAATTCAAAAGAAGACAATCTCCGCCCGGAATTAAGATAACTAATAAGGCTTTTGGTATTGGCAGGAGAATGCCGCTAATAAACCATTACAAAGGTTTATGACAATGAATGAGTTGGCTAAATATATAAGGACGATCCGGGATTTCCCTAAACCAGGAATCGGATTCAAGGATATTACCACACTTCTTAAAAATCCTGCCGGATTTAAAAAATCATTAGATCTGATGGTAGAACAAATTTCCGGCTTGGATATTGATCTTATACTGGGAATTGAATCCAGAGGTTTCATATTCGGGGGAGCGTTGGCGGACAGGTTAGGAGTTGGATTTGATTTAATTAGAAAGCCTGGAAAACTACCGGGTGAGGTTGTTTCTGAATCTTATGAACTTGAATACGGCTCAGATGCCATTGAAATTCATAAAGATTCAATTGAAAAAGGAATGAATATCCTGTTGGTAGATGATCTGCTCGCTACCGGAGGAACAATGTCGGCTGCAATTAATTTAGTCAAAAAATTTGATTGCAATATATCGGCTATTCTATTTCTAATAGAGCTGACATTTCTCGGCGGGAGAAAAAAGTTCGACGGTGAAAATATAATTTCTTTAATTCAATACTCAGAAGAATGATTTTCGAGGAAAAAGTATGGGTATAGGTGGTTTTGCATCATTGCTTAAATGGGGGATCGCTCTGATTTTGACTATTTCCGTGGTACCTATGTCACTGAAATCGCCGGATCCCATTGATTCTGATTTTGTTCAGGTAGAAGAGAACCGGTTTGATCTTTCAGGTTTTGAAATTCAGGTAATAAAGTATAAAGTTAATAAGAGTATGCTTAACTCCTCTATCATAAGAACTTACAAGTTTATGGTATTTCAACAGGGAAGAATC